>NZ_CAKTYH010000017.1 GCF_934632265.1 uncultured Senegalimassilia sp. | reverse complement strand
CGCCTAGCCCGCGCGATGTGTTCCAGATGAAGGACATCACGCGCGGCCCCGGCATGCACAACGAGCAGTTCGATGGCCTGACCTGGCTTTCCGTGCCGCTGTTCGATCAGGTGCGCGTGTGGCTGCTCGGCGCCTCCGACGCCGCGGCCGAGGTGAGCGCCCTGGCCGCGCACGTGGGCTTTGCCGTCACCGCGGTCGACTACGACCCGGCGTACCTCTCGCCAGAGCGCTTCCCCGACGCTACGCGCGTGCTGCTCGACGGCGGCAACTTCGACGAGCTGGACAAGCTCACCCCCGCGCCCGACGACTACGTGTGCGTGCTCACGCGCGGCCACATGTTCGACCCCGAGGGCTGCGTGTGGGCCGTCAAGCACAACGTGCATTACGTTGGTATGATGGGCTGCAAGGGGAAGAACTCCACCGTGCACGACCTGGTGCTGGCCCGCGGCGCCTCCGAGGAGGATTGGGAACGCATCAAGCGGCCCATCGGCCTGAAATTCGGCGCCAAAACCCCGGCGGAATTGGCTATTTCCATCGTGGCGGAGCTGGTCGATGTACGATATACGCAGCGCTACAGCCCCGAGGCGCGGGCGCGCCACGAGGAAAGCCTGGGCCGTTAGGGCCCGGCGGGCAACCCCGAAACAGGCATTTTGCGGGCAGCGCTTCGGCGCAAAGCCCCGCTTTGCGATAAGGAACGGACTTACAAGGAACGGTTCAAGGTAAGGAGAGAGCAAGTGGCAGATCCGAAGGTCAAGCGCGTACTCATCTCGGTGACGGACAAGACGGGCGTCGTCGAGTTCGCCCGCGCGCTGCATGACGAATTCGGCGCGGAGATCATCTCCACGGGCGGCACCGCCCGCGTCATCGCGGAGGCCGGCGTGCCGGTCACGCCCATCGACGAGGTGACGAAGTTCCCCGAGATGATGGACGGTCGCGTGAAGACCCTGCATCCCATGGTGCACGGCGGCCTGCTGGCCAAGCGCGACAACGCAAAGCACATGGCCGAGGCGGCCGAGCACGGCATCCAGATGATCGACATGGTGGTCGTGAACCTGTATGCGTTCGAGAAGACGGTCGAGTCCGGCGCGGACTTCGGCACCTGCATCGAGAACATCGACATCGGCGGCCCCTCCATGCTGCGCAGCGCCGCGAAGAACTTCGAGAGCGTCACCGTGGTCACCGACCCCGAAACCTATGAGGGCATCCTCGCCGAGATGCGCGCCAACGGCGGCGCCACCACGCGCGAGACCCGCATGGAGCTGGCCCTTGAGGTGTTCGAAACCACCAACGCCTACGACGGCGCCATCGCCGACTTCCTGTTCGACCAGGTCCAGGCCGCGCATCCGCACGAGCACGGCGAGGGCTGCGGCTGCGGTTGCGAAGAGGGCGTCGAGGCCCAGGGCGAGTTCCCGCCCGAGTGCGCCCTGTACATGCAGAAGCAGCAGGACCTGCGCTACGGCGAGAACCCGCATCAGCAGGCCGTCTTCTACCGCGTGGACGAGTTCGCCCATGAGCACAGCCTGGTCAACGCCCAGCAGCTCAACGGCAAGGAGCTGTCCTACAACAACATCCTGGACACCGACGCGTGCTGGTCGCTCGTGCGCGAGCTCGACGAGCCGGCGGTCATCATCCTGAAGCACCAGAACCCCTGCGGCTCCGCCACGGCCGAGACCATCACCGAGGCCTACGACAAGGCCTTCGCCTGCGACCCGAAGAGCGCCTTCGGCGGCATCATCGCGGCGAACCGCCAGGTCACGCTGGAGATGGTCGAGCACATCAACGAGAACAAGCAGTTCGTCGAGGTGCTCATCGCCCCCGAGTTCGAGTCCGCTGCGCTTGAGCTTCTGCAGCAGAAGAAGAACCTGCGCGTGCTGCGCACCGGCGGCATCGACGCCCCGGCTGCCGTCGAGGTCCGTTCCGTCGACGGCGGCGTGCTGGTGCAGGACGTCGACCACGTCTCCGAGGATCCGGCAACCTTCACCGTTCCCACCGATCGCAAGCCCACGGACGCCGAGATGCACGAGCTCATGTTCGCATGGCGCGTGTGCAAGGGCGTGAAGTCCAACGCCATCCTGGTGTCGCGCGACCACGCCGGCATCGGCATGGGCCCGGGCCAGCCCAACCGCGTGGACAGCGCGCTTCTGGCCTGCAAGCGCGCCCATGAGGCGTGCGAGCGCATGGGCGTGGAGCCCAAGGGCCTGGTGTGCGCGTCCGACGCGTTCTTCCCGTTCCGCGACACCGTTGACACGCTGGCCGAGTGGGGCATCACTGCCATCATCCAGCCCGGCGGCTCCGTGCGCGACGAGGAGTCCATCCAGGCGTGCAACGAGCACGGCATCGCCATGGTGTTCACCGGCCATCGCCACTTCCGCCACTAGTTCGCGAAGCTGGCGAGCGGGGCGGGTTTGCGCCGCGTAGCGCGCCCGCGTTGGCGGGTGCGCTTGCGCCGCCCCGCCGGGCGGGGGCGATGCGCCCGCACCGCCCGCGTCGCCGGCATCGTTTGCGTCCGCTACGCCCGAGGGGCGCGGGGGGCGAAACCTGCGAGCGGTCCGCCTTTTCGGCGGGCCGCTTTCTTTATGCGCTGATTTCGGTGGTTCGGTGCGGTTTTCGCGCCGGTTTTTTCTGACGAATGCGTGACATCCCCGGCGTTGCGGTTGTGCGGCGGGCATCGTCCCGTATAGTCGGCGTTATGAAGAAATCAGAAGCACTCAAAATACTGGGCTTGGCCGATGGGGCTAGCGACGATGAGATCAAGAGGGCTCATCGCAAGCTCGTCATCGCCCATCATCCCGACAAGTTCCCCCTGGACTCGAAGGAGCACGCCGAGGCCGAGGAGCTTACCAAGCAGATCAACGAAGCGCGCGACGTGCTGATCAACCGCAGCTGGTCGCCCGAGTTCGATCCGCGCCGCGACCCGCGCCCGTACGCGGGCAACCCTTATGCGCACCCGACGGGCTCGGCGGGGCAGGGCGGCGCGTCCGGTCAGGGCAACCCGTTCGACCCGTTCGCCGGCTGGCCGTTCGGCGAAGGGGCCCAGGGCCAGACCACGTACGTGTGGACCAGCTGGGACGACATCTTCAGCGGTGCCGCGGGATCGCAGCGCCCGGGTTCGGGACAGAACGGCGCAGGTCAGCGCACCGGTGGCGCCGAATGGCCGTTCGGCGGCTTCACCGTGGAATACGACCCCTTCGACCCGTTCGCGCCGTTCCGTGCCGCACGCGCGCAGCAGCAGACCGGCGAAGAGGTGTTCGCCCGCGCGAAGAAGGGCCTGCGCGACGAGGCGCTCATGGTCGCCGCCAAGGTGGTGGCGCTTGCGGTGCTCTCCATCGCCGGCTCCTCGGCAACGGGCCTGTTCCTGTACGTGATGGCGTCCATCATCTACGGCCTGTACAAGCGCATGGGCAGCCTGCTGGTCATGCTGCTGGTGCCCATCATGATCTTCGGCGCGCCGCTCATCTTCATGCTGGCGCCGCGTAACGGCTTCGTAGGCGCTCCGCTCACCGTGGCGTTTTTGGTGTCGGTGCTGTTCGACGTGCAGAACCTCCGCGACCGCATCCGCACCTACCAAGCGGCGAAGGTGGGGTTGTAGGGAAGCTAGCTTCCCAAGACTGCGCGCGCCAGGGCGAAGCCCAGTGCGCTGGCCGCTCCGCCCAGGCCCACCATGATCAACGTCAGCGGGCTCATCGCGCATCGCCCCCGTTTTGCGGGGAATCTGCCGACGAAGCCGTGACCTGGTGATGATCACTATAGCGTGGGCCCACGGCGTCGGCCAGGCGCTTTCCCGCGTAGGCTGCCCCAAACGTGGCGAACACGGTGATGCCTAGATACAGCGCGAACATCCCGTAACGCCCCTGCTGCAGAAGCGCCAGGTTCTCGGTGGAAAGCGCGGCGATGGGGGTGAACGCCCCGATGAGCCCGATGCCCATCGACTTCACCAATGGTGCCGGCAGGTTCGTCCGGCGCGCGACGAATTGATTGACGATCTCCAACGTGAAACAACCGAATATGTTCACCGCAAGCGTGGCGACGGGGAAGCCGCACTGCGCGGGCAGAAGCATCTCCAGGGCATAACGCGCCGTGGCGCCCAAAAGCCCATGAGCAGCACTAACGGTGCCAAGGAGCGGGGGCTGCGCAGCGCATGGTCCACCGCATCTGGGATATTGCCGTGCACTGATGCCCCCCTGTCCGAATCGAGTTTGCAGGCAGCAGTATACCGCCGCTTGCAAGGGGTGGGCTTGCGGCATACTCTTTGCGTGAGGGCTTTCCCGCGGTGGTGCGGTGGTGTGCCCATGGGGGTATACTTCCTTATTATGCTTAGAGGGCCGCGTTTGCGTTGGCCGCTAGAGAAGGGGGTTGCCATGGTCATCCTTGACGAACCGTATGCTTCGCCGCAGTTGCTGGAATGGCTCGAATCTTCGCAACACCCTGTGCTTCGCAATGCGTTCTCCGAGCGCACGGCTTTTGCGTCCGGGCGGGCGTTGCACCTGGTCGATGAGGCTGAAGCCGCCTCGCGCCTTTCCGCGGGCGAGCGCGTGTATACCAACTCCGAAAATACGCTCGAGTGGATCTGCTCGCATGCGGATAACCCCGGCCTTACGCACGCCATCACCGTGTTCAAGGACAAGGTTGCCATGCGCGAGCTTCTGGCGCAGATGGACGAGGGCTTCTTCTTCCGCGCATGTACGGCTGATGAGCTGGGAAAACTGGACTTCTCCGAGCTTGAGCCGCATATGCCGTTCGTGGTGAAGCCTGCGCGCGGGTTCTGCAGCATGGGCGTGCATATGGTGCGCTGCCGTGCCGATTGGGATGAGGCGCTGGCTGATTTCGCGTCGAACGCGGCTGCTTGGGCGGACATGTACCCCGACAGCGTGGTTGCCGGTAACGATTTCATCCTGGAGCAGTTCATCACGGGGCAGGAGTATGCCCTTGACGCGTTCTTCGACGAACAGGGTGCGGCGCATGTGCTCAACGTGCTGCGCCACGATTTCGCCGGTCCCGATGACACGTCCGACCGCATGTACACTACGTCGGCGGCCATCGTGCGCGAAAAGGCACCTGCCTTCGAGGAGTGGCTTTCGCGCGTGAACGCCCTGGTGGGAGCGCGGAACTTCCCGGTGCATGTGGAGGTTCGCGTGGACGAGCAGGGCGGCGGCATTCGTCCCATCGAGTTCAACCCCTTGCGATTCGCCGGCCTGGGCGGCACCGATGTTGCTCAGCATGCCTACGGTTTTCGCACGTATGAGGCGTTTTTGACCGACACGCTGCCTGATGACGATGCGGCGTTCGCCTATGCGGGCGACCATGTGTATACCATGTCGCTGCTCAATCCGCCGGAGGGCGTGACGGGAACCGAGGAATTCGATTATCCGGCGTTCTCCGAGCGCTTCGATAGGGTTTTGGAGCTGCGCGAGTTCGACGTGCCCACGTTCGGCTGCTACGGTTTCCTGTTCGTGGAAACCGACCTTGACGAACGTGGCAAGGCCGAACTCGATTTCCTGATGCACACCGATTTGCGCGAGTTCCTGAGCTGCGACGACGCCGCGGATCAACGTTAGGCGGCTGCATGAAATTCAACGTCAAGAACCTTTTCATGGGCGTGGTGCTCATCATCGTGCTTGCGGTGGTGTTTTTGCGCGGCGACCAGCTGGTGGAGCTGGGCGAGACCATGAAGCAGGGAAGCCCCCTGCCGCTGGTCGCGGCCATCCTCACGCAGCTGGGGAAGTACTTCGCGCAAAGCTTCGCCTATTCGCGCAGCTTCGCCGCCGTGGGCGAGCGCATGGAGCCGAAATCAACGTTGCCGCTGGTCTTCGGCACGTTTTTCATGAACACCATCGCGCCGTCCATGAACCTGGCGGGCACCACGTTGGTGGTCGACGACGCGCGACGGCGCGGCATCCCCGCCGGCAAGGCCACGGGTGCGGCGCTGCTTATGCAGATTACCATCGACGGCGCGTTCTCCACGCTCATGGTGTGCGCTTTTGTGTTCCTGGCGGTCACGGTGGGGCTGTCGCCTGTGTGGTTCCTTATGGGCATGGTGGTGTTGTGCCTGGTGGGAACCATGGTGGCGCTGCTTATCCTGGCGCACAAAAAGCCCGATTCGCTTATGCGTCTTTTGCGGCCTGTCGAGCGTATGAGCCGCAAGGTGGTCGGGCGCGTGCGCAAAAAGCCGCTCGAGCCGTGGGCCGAGCGCATCGCGCAGGCGTTTTCCGAGGCCGCCGGCATGATCGGCCATAGCCCCAAACCTACGCTTCAGGCGTACGGGTGCTCGCTGATCGCCAGCTTGTGCGAGCTTTCGTGCTTTGCGCTGGTGGGCATCGGGTTCGGCGTCGATACGGCGCCGGCGCTGGTGTGCGGTTACGTGGTGGCAACGCTGTTCGCCATGATCTCGGTCACGCCGCAGGGCGTGGGCGTGGTCGAGGCGGCCGTTGTGGTGGCATTCACCAGCTTCGGCGAGTCGGCGGCGGCGGGCACGGCCATCGGCCTGGTGTACCGCGGCATCGTGTTTTGGATGCCGTTCATCAGCGGCGCCGTGCTGATCAACACCACGAAGGCGTTCAAGGGCGACGTAAAGCAGGCGGCGTACGACCAGGATATGGGCGCCGTTGCCGGCACTGCTGCTACTGCGGCGCGCCTGCAGGAAGAGGCGCACGCCGACGCGGTGCACTTCAAGCGTGCGGCCGCGCTGCGCTCGCGCATGGCGGATGCGCATGCGGCGCATGGTGGGCAGCAGGCCGCGGGTGGGGTGCCGCCGGAAGCTAGCGGGGCCGCACCGGGCGGCGCTGTTGCGGCGAGCGCGGCCCAAACGGTGTCTTTTGCGGAAGCGCACATGCCTGCCCCAGCCGCTCAAACGGTGCCTTTTGCGGAGAGCGCCGGATTCGAGCGCGCTGGCGTGACGGTGCCGCTGGATGCAGTGCGGCCAGCGAGCGCGGATGGCGTAACGCATGAGCGCGCTGCCGATTGGGCCGCCGATCTGCCCGAGGTTTCGCCTTCGGTCACGTCGGGGGATTTGCCCGGGGAAGGTCCGGGTTCGCCAACGTATACTGAAACGGATAAACAATAGGCTGCGGGCCGCGGTTTTCGCGGCCCCTTCGTTTTCGGAGGTTTTCATGACCCTTCTGGATACCCTGCACATCACCTACGACGTGGTCACTCCCGAGCATATCGAGATGTCCATGCCCATTTCCGAGGAGATTTACCAGCCGCACGGCTTTTTGCATGGCGGCGCCACGCTTGCGCTGCTGGAGTCGTGCGCAAGCCGCGGCGCCGAGATGCGCACCGATTTCGACAAGGAGCTGCCGTTCGGCTTGGAGTCCGACATTCGCCACAAGAAGCCGGGCAAATCCGGCATTTTGCACGGTTTCGCCGACCTTGAGCACGAGGATCCCAGCTACGGCGGTCGCAAGCAGTTCTGGCACGTGGTGGCCAAGGACGACGCCGGCGACGTGGTCTCCGAAGGCACCTTCATCACCAAGATCGTCACCAAAGAGCACTTCGCCGAAAAGAACCGCCAGCGTGAACAACGCTAACCCGGACACATAATCCTACGTCTCCAAAGTGTCGCGCTTCGGGCCGGACGATTCGGGGACGTAGCATTAAGTGTCTGGATTTTGCTTTGGGGGCGCATGCGGGCAGTTTGTGCGTCTGCGTTCTTGCCCCCGGTTCGGTTGGTTTGACTTGTTTGGCCGGTTTCTGCCCTATTTCGAGGAAACGGTGTTTGTGGCGCTTGGATTTGCTTGGCGGTGCGTTTGGATTCCGTTGGCAATTCGGGCAGTTTGCGGTGATGGTTGAAGAGAGGAAGCTGCCCATGGAAGCGTTTGTGCGCGAGAGCTTGCTGGAGATGTACGAGACGAATCGCCAGTGGCTCGGCAACCTTGAGCCCGAGGTTATGGAAGAGGGTTTCGTGCGCAACTCGGTCGTCGTGCCCGAGAAGGCCTGCAACTTCTTCGGCAACGCGTTCGGCGGCTACCTTATGAGCCTGGTGGACGTTTGCGGGTGTGCGGCGCCCTGGACGCTGGGCAAGTACGTGGTCACGCAAACCTGCGATGTGCATTTCATCAGGGGCGTTATGCTGGGCGAGCACGTGTTCGTCGAGGCGCGCGACGTGCGCACGGGGCGCACGAGCTCCATCGCCGACGTGCGTATCGTGGACGAGCAGGGCAACGTGCGCCTGACCGCCACCGTCACCATGCACATCGTGCGCGACATCCGGCCCGAGGACGTGGGCGTTAAGCAGAAGCTCGAGTAAGAAGCCTGTTGACGCAGCTTTCGGGGGTTGTACGCGAGCTGTTTCGGAGGTGCTCGGCGCGGTTTTGCGCTGATGGCTGTCGCTGTTTTGTCGCTTTGCGGCTCATGTAGGCGATGGTTTTCGAGAGCGAGCGAAGGCGCAAACCTCATCTAGTTTGCTATTGTGAACTTTCTGTTCCCCAATTGTGGCTAAACTGCAGCAAGGTTTTGGCTTTTCAGAAAGGCTTCAGCTGCGGTCAGTATCATGTTCAAAACGAACGTGATCCGTGCGCTTTTACGTGCGCTCAATTCTAGGAAGAACGTGATGGGAGAACCTATCGAAACTCGCTTTGATAAGCAGGAGATGCCGCAAGAACGTCATGCGCGCATGATGGCCGCCGGGCATCGTCCGCATGGGGATGCTGCCGAAGCGGCGTTGTTCGCCGTTCCGCTCGAGATGCTTGGCGAGCACAGCGCAACTTGCGAACAGGCCGACGACTTCGCTGAGCGCGATCGCGCCGCGGCCTCGCGTTCCTCGGCCCGTCACGCGCGCGTGACGGTTCCGCATGCCGCTCGCTCCCGTGGCGGTGCGCGACGCAGCGCGGGGGTTTCCCGCGTCGCGCACAACGGTGCGTTCATCAGTGACGGCGGGGCGGTGATCGGCGGTGACAGCTGGTCTGTGCGCAGGCGTTCGCTGATGGCGGCCGTAACTGTTGTCGCGGCCGCATTGGTGGTCGTCGGCATTCTGGCAACGCATGGTCACGCCGGTGCAAACAGCGGCGGCGATCAGGACATTGCGCAGGAAGCGCTGGAATCCCAAACGCTGGAGACGGCGTACGGCGCCGACGACTCGGCAGAGGCGCAGCAGGAGCAGCAGTCTCAGGAGGCCGAGGCCGCGGAATCCGTTGCTCCCGGCATGCGCCCTGGCGATGCCGAGGGGTTCTCTAGCCATCGCCGATACGCTCTAGGGGCGATGGGTCAAGAAGCCCTTAACGGCGCCGACCGCGCAAATGTCATGCAAATGGTCGGTTTCAATAGCCTTAGCGGCACGAGCGCGAGCGTTCCTGAGCTGTTCCAGTATCCCAGCATGCCGGCAGGGTGCGAGATTTATTCGCTCGCTGCGGTGCTGCAGGCCATGGGTCACGATGCCGATCCCGATTCCATTGTGGCGAACCAGCTGCCCTTCGACGTGGATGGCGACGATTACGCTTCGGCGTTCTGGGGCGATCCTTATTGGGCGGGCGAGGGCATGCCGCCTGCCATCATGGCGGCGGGCAACGCATACCTGGAGGAAGAGGGCGCAAGCGAGCGTTTCGCCAACCTCACCGGCACCGATTTCGACGAGCTTGCTAGCAAGGCGTCGTCTGGAACCCCGGTGCTCGTGTGGACCACGCTCGACTTCGAGGACCCGTGCTTCGACCAGCCCCTGGAGGCGAATTCGTTCTATGACCTGGAGCATTGCGTGGTGCTGCTGGGCGTGGAGGGTCACCGGGCGTGCATCATGGACCCCACGCAGGGCTATGTGACCGTCAACTACGACTGGTTCAAGTACCTCTACAAGCAATGCGGCTCCATGGCGCTGGCGATTGCGTAAACGGTTCGCCGCTTTACGCAATCGCGCGTTTGTCGGTAGCGGTGTAGACGCCGATCACGATGATGGCGGCCACCACCAGCATGGCCAGCAGTGCTGCGTACGACACTAGGTAGGTGCCGAACGCCTCGGTCAAAAAGCCCGGCAGAAACGTGAAGATGAACCCGCCCAGCGCGTAGCACACTTGGAAGTTCTTGATGGTGCGCGTTTCCTTGCCGCGCGGCGCCAGCTCGATCGACCACACCGAAATGCCCACGGTGCCTAGCGACATGCCGATGCCGAACATGAGAACGCCCAGCCCGGCAAGCCCGGTGTTGCCCATATCCGACAGGCACAGCACCGCCGTGCCGGCGATGTACAGGGCGAAGAACACCGCCGACCCGCGCTTGGTGCCGAAGCGGTCGAACGCCATGCCGCTGACCAGCTTCGCCACCGTCAAGCACGCGCCGTTGACGGCCACGAGCGTGGCGGCATGCTCGGCGGAGAAGCCCTCGGAGGTGAACAGCACGGCCAGGTAGTTGCCGCCGCCCACCGACACGCAGCCGATGATGATCATGGCCAGGAACAGCAGCGGCATGGTGCGCGGGGAAAGGTCGCGGTTGACGTGGCGCTTCCTTGCGCGCTCAAGCTGCTGTGCGCTTTTCTTCTGCTCGCGCTTCACCGCTTTCGGGCTTCCCTCGTAAGGGGTAAGGCCCATGTCGCGCGGGTCGTTTCGCAGCAGGGCGAACACCGTCACGCCGATGACCAGGGCCAGCGCCGCTTCCGCCCTGAACGCGGTTTGCAGATCGAAGGCGCTGATGAGCGCGACCGCCGCGTTCGGGATGACGATGGCGGCCACGCCCGAGCCCACTGCGGCGACGCCGGCCACGGTGGCCACGTTTGCCCGGAACCAACGGTTGATCAGCATGGTCGAGGCGATCATGCCGCCGAAGCCGTAGCCCAGGCCCGTCAGCGCCGAAGCGCCGCACAGCATGCCGAAGTTGCTGCCGGCTAGCGAGTACAGCGCGAACCCGGCGCTGACGCACAGCGTTGCCAGGAACGCGCCGATGCGGCAATCGACCAGGTCGTAGTAGCGTCCGACCACGAGCATGGCCAGAAGCGACACGAATGTGCGCACCGACACGATGATCGACCCGCCCGAATGCCCGACGCCCGGCAAATCGACCAGGTAGGGCTGATACACGGAAAACGACGTGGAGGGCAAGCCCACGTTCGTGAACAATATCAGGAAGCAGCATACGGCCACCACGGCTTCATAATGCTGCTTGATCTTGGCGAATAACATGCTTCGGAACCACCTTCGGAAGGGTATTGCCGTACCGCGTTTTGCGCGTACGGTTATCTAGCATAACGGGGTCATGTTTCAATCGGCGAAAAGCTGACGGAATCGCGATAATGCGGCGGATGGGATAGCGTGTTACCCTTTTACCTCGTGATTGAAATCGGAAACATATCGATTCGGTCGGTTGTGCGTGCGATTCGGGCTTTTGCGGCGCGCGAGACCGTGCTGGTCGTTGCTGTTGCGGCGGCCGTGGCATCGCGCGCTCTTGTTCCGCCCGATGCCGGATATGCCGCATATGTTGATTGGCATACGCTGGCTCTGCTGTTCTGCCTGATGGCGGTGGTGGCGGGGTTCCGTTCGCTTGGCGTTTTGGATGCCGCGGGGGCGTGGCTGGTTGCGCGCGCCCGAACGCAGCGCGCCGTGGCAGGCGTGTTGGTCGGGCTTGCGTTCTTCGCCAGCATGGCGGTGACCAACGATGTTGCGCTCATTACGTTCGTGCCGCTGGCTTTGGTGGTTTTGCGCCGCGCGGGCATGGAGGGCCGCGTATGCCTGGTGGCCACGCTCATGACCATCGCGGCGAACCTGGGCAGTATGTTCACACCCGTTGGCAACCCGCAAAACCTGTACCTCTTCACGGCCTCGGGCATGAGCGTCGGGGAGTTTCTGCAGCTCATGGGGCCGTATACGGCTGCATCGGGCTTGCTGTTGGCACTTGCGTGCGCGCTGTGCTTTCGGGGCGAGGAAGTGCGCGGCGCCGGCGACGTCGATACGTTCGCCGGTTTCTCTGCCCGCACGCGTAAGCGGTTGACGGTGTATGGCGCGCTGTTCGCGTGCTGCTTGGCTGCGGTGCCGGGCGTGCTGGATGTTCGCGTTTTGCTGGCGTTGGTGCTGGTGGGTGTCTCTCTTTCCGATGCAAGCCTGCTGCGGCGCGTCGACTGGGGGCTGTTGGCCACTTTTGCGGCCCTGTTCGTGTTCGTGGGGAATATGGGCCGCGTCCCGGTGCTGCATGAGGCGCTTTCTGCGGCGGTTGGCGGAAACGCGCTGCTCGCGGCGGTAGGGGGCAGCCAGGTTATCAGCAACGTGCCGGCCGCAGTGCTGCTTTCGGGGTTCACCGACCAGTGGGAGGCGCTGATCGTGGGCACGAACTTGGGAGGTTTGGGCACGCTTATCGCATCCATGGCAAGCCTCATCACGTTCAAGGCGGTCATGGTGGGCCGCCCCGGCATCCGCGGGCGCTACCTGCTTGAGTTCACCGCATGGAACGTTGCGTTCTTGGCGGTGTTGCTCGCGCTTGCCGTGGTTTTGGGGGCGGCGTAGGGGCTTATAAATAGCAGCCCGTCAGGCTTGCGGGGTTTTGGGCGATTTGCGCTGGGGTTCCGTGCGCTACCACGCGTCCGCCCGCTTGGCCACCGCCCGGGCCCATGTCCACCACGTAGTCGGCGTTGCGGATGAAGTCCAGGTCGTGCTCGATGACAACCACGGTGGCGCCTTGCTCGACCAGGTGCTGGAACACGTTGAGCAGCGTGCGCACGTCGCGCGGGTGCAGGCCGATGGTGGGCTCGTCGAACACGAACAGCGCCCCGTCCTGGGCTTTGCCCATTTCGCTGGCCAGCTTCAGGCGTTGCGCCTCGCCGCCGGAGAGCGCCGGCGTGGCCTCGCCGAGCGTAAGGTAGCCAAGCCCCAGGTCATGCAGCGTTTGCAGCATGGCGTGCGCCTTCTTCAGGCTGGCGCACGCGTCAAGCGCCTCGTCGATGCTCATGGCCATGAGCTGCGCGAGCGTGTGGCCATTCCAGGTGATGGCATCGGCGTCGCCGCTGTAGCGGCGGCCGCGGCAATCGGGGCAGGGGACGTCCACATCGGGAAGGAATTGCACGTCGAGCGACACCTGGCCGGTGCCGTCGCAGGTGGGGCAGCGCAGCTTGCCGGTGTTGTAGGAGAACGCGCCTGCCTTCAGGCCCCCGGCCTTCGCCGTGTCGGTGCGGGCGAAGGCGCGGCGCAGGTCGTCGAGCACCCCGCAGTAGGTGGCGACGGTCGAGCGAACGTTCGCGCCGATGGGCGTTGCGTCGATGAGCTGTGCGCGGAGGATGCCGGCGGGGTCGATCCCGCGTACGCTGGCGGGCAGCGTTTCGCTCGCGTTCGCGCTGTTCAGGGCTGGAATCAGCTCCTCGAGCACGAGCGTGGTCTTGCCGCTTCCCGACACGCCGGTGACCGCTGTTAACCGGTTAACGGGTAGGTCGACCGACAGCGCGTGCACGGTATGCAGCGCGTTGGTTTCCAAGTGGATGGTGCCGCGCTCGAACAGCTGCCCCTCCGGGCAGCGCGGGCGCACGTTCGCCATGGGATCTGCGGCCACTGGCAAGTACCGCCCGATCAGCGAGCGGTCATCGGCCTGCAGCTCGGCTGGCGTTCCGCAGGCGACTACGTGCCCGCCGCCGGCTCCGGCTTCCGGGCCCATCTCCACCAGGTAGTCGGCTGCGGCCAGAATGCGCGTGTCGTGATCAACCATCACCACCGAGTTTCCGTCGGCCAACAGGTCGCGCATGACGCCTAGCAGGCCGTCGATGTTGGCGGGGTGTAGGCCGATCGAGGGCTCGTCCAGCACGTAGAGCACGCCGGTGGTGCGGTTGCGCACCGCGCGCGCCAGCTGCACGCGCTGGCGTTCGCCGGTGGACAGCGTGGAGCCCGCGCGGTCGAGCGAGAGGTAACCCAGGCCCAGCTCAAGCAGCCGCCGCGCCGTATGCTGGAACGATTCGCAGATGGAGACCGCCATGGGGCGCAGGTCCTCGGCCAGCGTTTCCGGAACGCCGTCTACCCAGGTCACAGCCTCGTCGAGCGTCATCTCGCACGCCTTCGCCAGGTTTATCCCGCGCACGATCGGCCCGCGCGCCGCCGCCGACAGGCGCGTGCCCTCGCAATTCGGGCACGGCCCTTCGGTCAGGAAGCGGGCCACGCGCGCCAGGCCCTTCTCGTCCTTCGCCTTCGCCAGCGCGTTCTCCACGGTGTAGACGGCGTTGTAGTAGGTGAAGTCGAGCTCGGCGAAGTTGTCGCCCTTCTTCGCCTTGTACAGGATGTGCTTTTTCTCGGCGGGGCCGTGGAAGACGATGTCGCGTTCCTCGGGCGTGAGCTGGGAAAACGGCACGTCAAGGCGCACGCCCATCTCGCCGCATACCTGCTTCATGAGGTCCCACATCAGGCTTCCCCAGGGAAGCACCGCGCCCTCGTTGATGGTTTTGCTCTCGTCGGGGACCAGCGCTGCCTCGTTCACGCGCCGCACGGTGCCGGTGCCGCCGCACGTGGGGCAGGCGCCGCCGCTGTTGAACGCAAGTTCTTCGGCGCCGGGGCCGAAGAAGGTCTTTCCGCAGGTCGTGCACGTGATCGGCTGTTCGGCTGCCACTGACATGGAAGGCGGGGCGAAGGTGCCGCAGTGCGGGCACGGGTGGCTGCCCACGCGGCTGAACAGCAGGCGCAGGCTATTCAGCAGCTCGGACATGGTGCCGAACGTGCTGCGCACGCCGGGAACGACTGGGCGCTGGTGTAGCGCCAGCGCGGCGGGGACATAGCGCACCTCGTCGACGTCGGCGCGCGCGGCCTGCCCCATGCGGCGGCGCGTGTACGTGGACAGCGCCTCCAGGTAGCGTCGCGAGCCTTCCGCGTACAAAACGCCCAGCGCCAGCGAGCTTTTCCCGCTGCCCGACACGCCGCACACGCCCACCAACTGGCCCAACGGGATGTCGACGCTCACGTTCCGCAGGTTATGCACGCGCGCCCCGCGCACCTCGATATGCGAAGGGCTGGCAGGCGCGATGCTGGTGTGGCGGGCAGACAGATGGTTCATGGCGATGCCTTTCAGGCGACGGTGCGTGGTTGCCCTCCATTATAAAGCGAGCCCGGGGACCGGGCGCTACGTCCCCGAAGTGTCTGGGATGTGCTTGTTTGGTTGGCGGCGGTTGGCGCTTGTACAATGGGGTTGACATCTACCGGGTCATCCAGACGAGAGGATATTCCTATGAGCAAGGTTTTGCTGGTCAACGGCAGCTCGCGGCAGGAGGGCAACACGTCGGTCGCGCTCGCCGAGGTTGCCGCCGCGCTTGAGGGGCACGGCGTCGAGACGGAAACCATGTGGCTGGGCAACAGGCCCGTCAACGATTGCCTTAGCTGCGGCAAGTGCTCCGAGCTGGGCGGGAAGTGCGTCATCGCCGACGACGTGGTCAACGAGCTGATCGCCAAGGCGGCGCAGGCCGACGGCTTCGTCTTCGGCACGCCGGTGTACTACGCGCACCCCTCCGGCCGCATCCTGTGCGCGCTCGACCGAGCATTCTACGCAGGCAGCGCGGCGTTTCGCCATAAGCCCGGCGCGGCGGTGGCCGTTGCGCGCCGCGGCGGCACCACGGCGTCGTTCGACGTGCTGAACAAGTACCTCACCTTCGCCGAGATGCCCGTCGTGTCGTCCACGTACTGGAACAACGTGCACGGGCGCCTGCCGGGCGAGGCCGCGCAGGATGCCGAAGGCCTGCAGACCATGCGCAACATCGGGCATAACATGGCCTGGCTGCTCAAGTGCATCGAGGCCGGGAAGACTGCGGGCATCGACGTCCCCGTCGCCGAGCGCGGCCAGATGACGAACTACATCCGCTAGTTCGTGCTGCTAGGTTGCGAGCTGCGTCCGCTAGCTCGGGCCGCCAGATTGCGAACCACAAGTGCTAACTCGGGCGGCTGGATTGCGAACCGCATCCGCAGCTCGTGCGACCAGATGATGAACCGCATCCGCTAGCACGGGCGGCTCCCGGGTTGCAATTTGACGCATTCGTGAAGCGCCGGCTTTGTGCCGGCTCTTCCGTGTTAAATCCGGGAACCTCTACGTTACATTTCGGGAATCTCGGGGAAATCCGCCGCAGAATGGGCCCGTATGAAAACTGCGGCGGTCGCGGTTGCGCCGCCGCTTGCGGAAACCGAACGTGCAAGGAGGCCCTTCGTGGCTAAGGTCAACCCGAATTACCAGAAACTTCCCGGCAGCTATCTGTTCTCCGAGATCGCCCGCCGTACCGCCGCGTATTCCGAGGCGCATCCCGAGGCGAAGCTCATCAAGATGGGTATCGGCGACGTCACGCGCCCGCTGGTCCCGGCTGTCATCGAGGCCATGCACGCCGCCGTCGAGGACATGGCGAAGCCTGAAACCTTCCACGGCTACGGCCCCGAGCAGGGCTACGATTTCCTGCGCGCCGCCATCGCCAAGCGCGACTTCCACGCGCTCGGCGTCGACATCGCCGATGACGAGATCTTCATCTCCGACGGCGCCAAGTCCGACTGCGGCAATATCGGCGATATCCTGGACATCGACAATGTGGTGGCCGTGTGCGACCCGGTGTATCCCGTGTACGTGGACTCCAACGCCATGGCTGGTCGCGCGGGCGACTACGACGAGGCGGCAGAGCGCTGGACGAACATCGTGTACATGCCCACCACCGCCGAGAACGGCTTTTGCCCGGGGCTGCCCGAGGGCCGCGCGGATGTCATCTACCTATGCAGCCCGAACAACCCCACCGGCACGGTGCTCAACGCCGAGCAGCTGAAGGTGTGGGTCGATTACGCTAACGCCAACGACGCCATCATCATGTTCGATGCCGCTTACGAGCGTTTCATCACCGAAGAGGGCGTGCCGCATTCCATCTACGAGGTGGAAGGCGCCAAGACCTGCGCCATCGAGTTCCGCTCGTTCTCCAAGACGGCGGGCTTCACCGGCGCGCGCTGCGGCTACACCGTGGTGCCCAAGGAGCTGGTCCGCGACGGCCAGAGCTTCAACGCCATGTGGAACCGCCGCCAGTGCACGAAGTTCAACGGCGCCAGCTACATCATCCAGCGCGGTGCCGCTGCCATCTACACCGAGGAAGGCGAGCGCCAGATCGAGGAGACGCTTGCGTACTACCGCAACAACGCGCGCGTGATCAAGGAGGGCCTCGAGGCCGCCGGGTTCACCGTGTACGGCGCGGTGAACAGCCCATATATCTGGTGCAAGACGCCTGAGGGCATGGGCAGCTGGGAGTTCTTCGACAAGCTGCTGACTGAGGCGAACATTATCACCACGCCGGGTGCGGGCTTCGGCCCCTCGGGCGAGGGCTACGTGCGCCTGACCGCCTTCGGCGATGCCGACGCCACGGTCGAGGCCATGGAGCGCATCCAGAAACTCATGGCGGAGTAGGGTAGCGGGCTGTTGCCCGTTGACGCATCATGCGGAGTTGCGAAGAAGGGGGCCTGTGGCCCCCTTCTTTCGTATACGCAAACGTGATTGACGGCATCAGTTAACCGGTGTAAGACGGTGACCGAGCGGTGCATCGTAAGCTGCTGCCGTGAAAACAGGCCTAAAACTGTGCATTTTCTGCACAGTGAGTAAACCGGTCATCATTTGCTGCAAGAAACACACCAGATGGGGAATAAGCAACGTAGGAGAACTATTTGCATCGACAGCTGACTTCTCTTGCCGGCATCCTCTCCGGCATTTGTGTTACCAGCCCACGCGGGGACGCCGGAGTCGCGTGGGCTTTCGATTCCGTTTGCCAGCAGCTCTCGGCACCGGCCTTTGGAGCGCCCTCGGGTTTTGCTAGTGGATTTCAGCAACAGCCTCTACGGGTTTCCTCGGCTTCTGTTGGCATCCCTTGGCGGCGGCCGTTGCGCTCTCGGCCTGCGGGGCGCTTGCCGGCGCATTGTCGCCTGCGGGCGCATCATCGCCGGCGTAGCTGCGCTTCTTCAGCAGCATCGATACCGCCAGCGCGGCAATCGCAAGCACCAGGGTGAACGTGAAGCCCCAGTGTACGCCGTTGGTGAACGCGACCGCGCCGCCTTCCGCGCTTGCCGCCTGGCCCATGCCCAGCAGGCTGGTGGCGACGGCGGTGGCAATGGCGCCGAGCACCTGCTGCAGGGTGTTCATCATGGTGGAGCCGTCCGCGTTCATGCGGTGCGGCAGCGAGTTCAGGGCGCTCGTCTGGCTCGGCGACATGGCCAGCGGCACGCCGATCATCAAGATCACATGAGCGCAGATCACATACGCGATCGGCGTTTCGGGCGTCGCGAATAGGAACATCACGGTGCCCACGATGGACAGGGCGAAGCCCGCGCGCGCCGGGATGCGGGCGCCGATGCGGTCGTATAGGCCGCCGGCGATCATGGACACGATGCAGTTCACCACGCCGCCGGGCAGCATGAGCATGCCGGCCATGGCGACGGGCAGCAGCATGCCGCTTTGGATGTACTGCGGCAACAGGTACATGGCCGACAGCGTGATGCCGAAGTTCAGCATCACCAGCGTCACGCCCACGTGGTAGCCCTGCTGGCAGAACACGCGCACATCCAGCACGGGAATCTCCATGTGCAGCTGGCGATACACGTACGCGGCAATGCAGACCACGCCGATGACCAGCGCGGACACCACCTCGACGCTGGTCCATCCGTACAGGCTGGCAAGCCCGGCGCCCAACACCACGCCGCCGAATCCCAGGCACGACAGCACGCACGAGACCGCATCGACGCGCGGGCGCGTCAGCTCGTAGGGGTTCACCAGGAACTTCGCTGCGAACACCATGGCCACGGCCAGTACCACGGCGAAGGTGAAGAAGATGAAGCGCCAGCTCAGCACTCCCAGAATGATGCCCGAGAGGGTAGGACCGATGGCGGGGGCGAACATGATGATGAGCGCCGTCAGGCCCATGGCGGCGCCGATCTTCACCGGCGGGAACACCTCAAGCACCACGGCGAACATCATGGGCAGGACCAGGCCCGTGCCCACGCCTTGCACCAGGCGGCCCGCCAGCATCAACTCGAAGCTGGGGGCGAACCCGCTGATCAGCGAGCCGACGAAGAACGCGCCAAGCGCGAATAGCGTGAGCTTGCGTACGCTGAACCACTTCATAAGCAGGCTGGCGAAGGGCAGCACGATGCCGATGACCAGCATATATCCGACGACCATCCACTGCATCACGGCAACGTCGACGCCGAACGCCTCGGTCAGCTGCGGCAGCGCGATATTGAGCGACGTCTCGCTGAACATGCCCGTGAAACCGCCCAGATACAGGCCCATCATGGTCAGGTAGGGGTGCGCAACCTCAACGTGCGCCTTATGGGGATCAAAACCTTGCATAGTGTTTTCCGTATATTCCTTTCCGACTTTTGCGCAGCACCTGACCGGGCGCAAAAGAGCCCGGGCAAAACAAAAAGCGGGGGCTGCAAAGGAAGCTTTCATCCTTTGCAGCCCCCGCTTAAGGGCGCTACTGACTACCACTAATTGCCTTTAGCCTAGCAGAAACCGCAGCCGTTTCGTAAGCGTTGAAATTGTGGAGAAACGAAAAGCGCCTCCCGTGGGGGAGGCGCTTCGGTCGCGTTGCGCGTGGTGCTAGGCAATCTCGATCGGATAGCTGGCAACGGTGTCGTAGGTGTCGTTGTCCATCACGCTGATGGTACCGGCGACGTTCTTCATCGCTTCAATGTCGGTGATCTTGGTGCTGTCGAAGTAACCGAAGGTCTCGGCGAACATGCCGGGCTTGACGGTCTCGGTCAGGGTGAAGTCGACCATCTGGCCGTCGACGCTGAAGGTGCCGTACTCGGCCATGAACAGGATAGTCTTGTCGGCGGTCTTGTTCTCAACCTTGAAGGTGTAGCCGCAGTCGTCGAGCCAATCCTGCTTCTTGTTCAGCACGGTGATGGTGCAGTTCTCGTCATCGACGAGCATCTTGTCAACGGCAACGGTGCTCTTCTCGGTGGTGGTTGCTGCCTTCGCATCGCCGGCGTTGCCGTCGGTCTTGACCTCGCCGCGCTCGAACGTCATGGCGTAGCCGTCGTCGGTCATCTGCAGCTTACCGTCGGTGATGGTTGCGGTGATGGGGCTGCCGTCGATGGTGAACTTGGCCTCCGTGGCGCTCTTGGCCTCCCACGTGCCGTCAAGGGGCTCGCCGAACATGATGAGCGCGCAGGTGCCGTCCTCGTTGACGTTCAGGCCCACGCTCATGCCGAACGCGTCGAGCATGGCGATGTCCTCAGCGGTGGCCTCTTCGCCGTCGGACACCATGCCCGCCAGCTTCCACGAGCCGATGAACGCTTCCTTCGCGTCCTTGTCGTTGGTCGCGCCGCCACCGCCGCAGCCGGTCAGTGCCAAGCACAGCGTCATCGCGCATGCTACCAACGCGCATACCAATAGCTTCCTCTTCATGTCCCTCACTCCCTTTCTATTTGATGCTCCTATGGCGAACCTTCGGTCCCTTGCCGAAGGCGTGTGCCCTGGTCACGCGCTTGCCGCGAATCGAACCGGCAGGCGCTTATCCCATCGCGCCGCCGCAGTACTCGCAGCGACCTTGCGCGTCGGGGACGGTGGTGGCGCCGCAGAACGGGCAGGTTTGCGCGGTTTTCGGCGCCGCGGCCGCTGCTGCCTGCTCGCGGACGGTTTCGCGCAGCTGCGTGAGTGCCTCGCGGATCTGCTGCGCCTGACGCTCCGCCTCGCGATATTCCACGGAATTGCGCTCCTCGATGCGGTAATCGTTGACCTTGAACGTGATCTCGTTGAAGTACGGCGAGTTCACGTGGATGGTGACGTACACGTCGTAGTCGATGTCGTAGCGCGGCGGGTCGTAGCTTTGCGAATGACCCTCATCGTCTTTCCAGGTGAGCTCGCTGCGGGTTTCGCGAATCTCAGTGTCACAGCCCGTGACCTGGGAGAAGTCCATAACGTCGGGGTTTGCGTCGCGCCAACGGGAATTGCGCGTGACGATGAAGCGCTTTGCGTCCTCGTCGAGCATCACCTTCATGTCGCAGCCGAGCGTGCGCGTGACGTTGAGCTCCGCCACCTTCTGGCGGTTGGCCTCGCGATACTCAAGCTGCTCGGCGATCTGCTCGACGGTGCTTGCGCGTCGGTCGCTGAAGAACGGCGACAGCTTTCCCGCGCACTCCTTGCACAGGTTGCCGTCCTCAAGCTTGCGATTGCCCAGAAGCCCGATCTCGCCGCCGCAGATGCTGCAGGTTTTCTTTTCGAACATCTTTCCGAACAGCCCCATGTCGCGCCCCTTTCATCGTCTCCAACTCCGTGCCTTGATAATGGCAGAAGCGAGGAAGGCGAAGAAGCGCCCCGCGGCTCGAAAAGGGGAGCAAAAGCGAACCGAACGGCCCAGGTTGCCGCGAAGGCATGCGGTATGGGTTGGAGGTTCTGAGCTGGTGCGCAGGAAGAGGCGCGCGAAAGCAGCGAAAGGCAGGGTTGGGCGATGCGCCAGGTATTTCGCGTAAATGACCGGAAGAGACGTACAGAAGTCGGGGCGTGCCCGACTACATGCAAGGCCCCGAAGGGCTGCAGTTATGCGCCCTACTCCTCGGATTGCTCGCCGGTGCGGCCCATGCCGGGGATGATCAGGCCGCTGGAAACCGCGTGCACGGCAAGGCGCAGGATGTTGTCGTAGCCGGTTTTCGCCAGGATTTCGGAGATGTGGCGCTTCACGGTGCCTTCGGACAGGTACAGCTCCTGCGCGATCTCCTTGCGCGTTTTGGTCTCGCACACCAGGCGCAGGATGTCGATCTCGGTTTGCGTGAGTGCCGCTGCGCCGGAAAGCGCGTTGGATTGAGGGCGGGGAAACGTGGAATAGCCCTCCATGGTGGAGCGGATGACGGCGATGAGCTCGGCCGTTCCCACATTTTTGTACACGAAGCTGTCCACGCCGGCGGCGCGAGCCTGTTCGACGAACGTGATCTCGGGCATGCCCGTCATGATGACCACGCGCACGTCGGGGTGCGCCTGCTTGATGGCGGCAGCCGCCACGATGCCGCTGGAATCGTTTTCCGTGCACACGTCCAAAAGCGCTAGGTTTGCGTGGTGCTTCTCGACCGCGGAAAGGGCGTCGGCCGCATCGGCGATGGCCGCCACGACGTGCATGTCGTCCTGCATGTCGATGGCGCACGCGAGCGAATCGCGCAGCATGGCTTGATCTTCGGCGATGACCATGTCGATCATGGCGTCCCCCTGGGCGTAGAAGGCGGTCCTTGCATATCGCCGGAACAGCGGCGATGCCCTCTATTCTACCGTGGAACCACCGCTTCTAGCGTGAAAGGCTGGGTGGCCGTCACCTGGCAGGTGCCGCCGACCGCGCCAACGGCCTCGCACATGCTGGGAAGCCCCGTTCCCTCGCGGAAATCGCTGGGACCCGCAAGGCCATCGTTGGTTACACGCAGCGTGTACGACCTGTCGCTTTCCCCGAAGGCGATGCGCACGTTGTGGGCCTGCCCGTGCTTGACGGCGTTGGTGGCGGCCTCGCGGCAGATGGTGACGAACGCCTCGGCCGCGGCGGGCGCCTCGGGAAGGCTGCCGATCTGCTCGATGCGCACTCCCACCAGCTCGAAGGCGTGCACGATGGACGTCAGCTCGGTGGGCGATTGCTCGTCGTCGGCGCGCGTAAGGTCCTCCATCATGCTGCGCACCAGGTCCGTGACCTGGTCGAGCGCCTCAGGGTTGCTGCTGCCGTCCTCAAGATAGCGGTGCAGGATGGAAAGACGCTGGCCGATGGTGTCGTGCACGCGCGCCTTCATGTGCAGCATTGCCTCGTTGCGCGCGACCTCGCGGACGCCCGCAAGCGATTCCTCCAACTCGAGGTTCGCCTGCTCAAGCAGGTCGTTCGTGCGTGCGATGGTGACGTTGAGGCGTTCCTCCTCCGTGACGTCGATGGCCGTCAGGCGGCGGTAGGTCTTGCCGTTAACCTCGGCGGTGTCGCGCTTGAACAGGCGCACGTCGCCTTCCCCGACCTGGATGCGCACGCCTTCGGGCAGCACGTCGTTTATGGGCGCGGCGCCGCGTTCCGCGATTTCGCACAGGTTTTCCCATAGCATGCTGACGTCGGATAAGTCGGTGGCGAAGCCGAGCTCCATGAGGCACCACCGCATGGCGTCGTTCATGTACAGCACGCGCCCGCCCCGCTCGGCCATGGCAAGGCCCTCGGGCAGGCGGTCGATGGCCTCGATGGCGGAAAGCTGCGTGATGCTGTTGCGGAACCGCCGGATGTCCAAGATCAATCCGGCGCTCACGCGGAACGTCAGGAACGCGGCGTCGGCTATGAACAGGTACGGTGCGAAGGCGCCGGCGGCGTCGATGACGGGCGGCGAGCACAGGGCGAACAGGGCGATCTCCCAGGTCATGACCGGTTTGCGGTAGCGGATGGCAAGCGCCAGGCCCACAACCGCCAATGCCAGGTTGAACCAGAGCAGCACGCTTAAGGGCAGCGCCGTTACGCGCAGGTGCAGCAGCAGGGTGCCGTGGTTGGCGTATGCCGACAGCATGGTGGCGGTTGCCAGGTACAGATGCACCACCAGCAGCGCCTCGTACACGGTGGCCGCCGATATCGGGCGGGCGTTTT
>NZ_CAKTYH010000016.1 GCF_934632265.1 uncultured Senegalimassilia sp. | reverse complement strand
CTCGGTCTCCTTCGGGCCGCCCAGAGCGTAGAACGGGGCGGTGGCGACCAGCGCGTCGACGCCGAAGCCCTTGGCGCGCTTGGCCTGGTCGACCACGCGCAGGGTTTCCATGTCGATGACGCCGGCAAGCACGGGCACGCGATGGTTCACGATGGCCACGGCCTCCTGCAGCACGTGATAACGCTGAGCGTCGGTGAGGAACGCGACCTCGCCCGAGGAGCCCAGGAAGAACAAGCCGTCGACGCCGGCGTCGATCATACGGTTGATGGAGCGCTCGAAGGCCTCCAGGTCAAGCTGCTTCTTCTCGGTCAGCGGGATGACCACCGGGGGGATTACGCCGTGGAACGGGGAATCGGTCATGATGAGTACCTTGCCTCTTTCTTTCTGTTGAGCAAACTCCAATGAGGATAGTATCGAGGTTCGCGGTTCGTCAACGAACTGGCCAACGTTTCACAAACAAAGGATGGAATCCGCCTTACGGCGCGAACGGGCGCTCGAACGGCGCAAACCGCATCAACGCTGCCGCGCTAAGCGCCCTTTCGCTACGCGATGGCCTTCCCTCGAAGCACCACGTGCTTGATGTTCAGGTCGCGGTCCAGCACCACGGCATCTGCCTGATATCCCGGGGCGATGGCGCCCAACTTGCCGTCAAGGCCCAAGGCGCGGGCCGGATTGACCGTTGCGGCCTTCACGGCGCTGGTCAGCGGGATGCCCATGGAGCGCACCGCCGTGCGCATGCACGCCATCACGTCGGACACGCTGCCGGCAAGGCTGCCGTTTGCGATGGTGGCGCGGTTGCCCTTGACGAAGAACTGCTGGCCGCCCAGCTCGTATTCGCCGTCGCCCAGGCCGCAAGCGCGCAGGCTGTCGCTGATCAAGATCATGCGGTCATCGCCGAACAAGGCGAAGGCCAGACGCACCATGGCCGGATGGATATGTACGCCGTCGGCGATGATCTCAGCCGTCACGTCGTTGCGCTCAGCACCGGCGGCAATGGGGCCGGGCTCTCGGTGATGCAGCGCGGGCATAGCGTTGAACAGGTGCGTCATATGGCGCGCACCCGCATCGAAGGCCGCACACGCGTCCTCATAGCCGGTGCACGTATGGGCGACGGAAACGCGCACATCGTGCGATACCTGGCGGATGAACTCCAGGTTGCCCGGCTGCTCCGGGGCAACGTCCACCAGCTTGATGAGGCCCTTCGCCTGCTGCTGCAGCCGCTCGAACTCCTCAAGCGAGGCGCTGCGCACATACGCGGGATTCTGCGCGCCCACCTTATCAGGGGCGATATAGGGGCCTTCCATGTTGATGCCGACGATGCCGGCCTCCCCCGCCGCGGTCTCGTGCGCGGCGACGCTGGCCACGATAGGCGCCAGACGCTCTTCGTGAAGCGTCATGGTGGTCGGGCAAATGGACGTCACGCCGCGGCTGGCCTCGTAGGCCGCGATGGCGGAGATGCCCTCATCGGACGCATCGCAGAAATCGTGGCCCATGGCGCCGTGGAAATGCACGTCGATCAGGCCGGGGATCACATAGCACCCCGATGCATCCAGCATATCGCCGGCGCCGCCCGCTTCGGCCCCTGACGCCTCGATGCGGGAGAAGGCCCGCCCTTCCACCACCACATCGCGTTCGCGGAAGCACTGACCGTCGAACACCTTGCCGTTTGCAATGCGCATATCCGCATGCTCCTTTCAAATATGGAAGGGCCTTCCGCATATGCGGAAAGCCCTTCGGATGTGTTTTCGATTACGGCAACGACGCGCCTTACAGCAGCGAGCCGGCCTCGGCGTCCACCACGACGGTGACGTTGGGGTGCAGCTGCAGCACGGATGCGGGAACCTGCGGGGTGACGGGACCGAAGAACGCATCGCGCACGATCTGAGCCTTGTCCACGCCGCTGGCCACCACCAGGATGGCGCGCGCCTTCATGATGGTGCCGATGCCCATGGTGTAAGCCTCGCGGGGCACCTGATCGATGGACTCGAACAGGCGGCTGTTGGCGTTGATGGTGCTCTCCGTCAGCTCGACCACATGCGTGCGCACGGGGAACTCGTCGCAGGGCTCGTTGAAGCCGATGTGGCCGTTATGGCCCAGGCCCAGCAGCTGCAGGTCGATGCCGCCGGCTTCGCTGATGGCAAGCTCGTAAGACTCGCAAGCGGCCTGCGCATCAGGGTTGGAGCCATCGGGGACGCTCGTGGCCTCGGGGTCGATGTCGACATGGTCGAACAGGTTCTTCTGCATGAAGTAGCGATAGCTCTGGTCATGCTCGGGGGACAGGCCGCGATACTCGTCCAGGTTGAACGTGGTGACCTGCTCGAAGCTGATGCGGTCGGCCTGGAAGTCCTCCACCAGGTCGGCATACAGCCCGATGGGCGTGGAGCCGGTGGCCAGGCCCAGCGTGGAAGCCGGGTCCACGATGAGCTGCGCGGCGATCAGATCCGCCGCACGACGGCTCATATCCTCGTAGGTCTCCTCGATGAACAGTTGCATGTGATGCCCTTTCTTTCGCCGTTGAAAATCGGTCGGGATGACAATGGTGATTAACGCGCGCAGCGACCACCCCGCCGCGCGCCACCGCCTAGGTCCAGAACAGCACCGTTTCGATGATGTCCTGATACGACCAGGGGTAGATATCGGAGAACCATCCGGTCTCCGGGACGAAGCAGAGAAGCGCCACGTACAGCACCGATATGCAGACCAGCGTCATCAGCCCTTTCATGAGCAGCACCTGCGCGGTTGATCCGGGTCTGAGGTTCTCGTTGACGATGAACGCCAGAAGCACCGACGCCGCAAGGAACATGAAGCTGAAGTCCGCGTAGTAGCGCTGCAGGATGCCAGCCATCTGCGCATCCATGAGCGCCACCACCACGCCGCCGAACAGCAAGGCGATGATGACGCCCGCAATGGTTCGCGTCGATCGCGTCTTGAAGCGCAAGGCCAGGATGCGGCGCGAGAACGGCAGTATCCACAGGATGGGAAGACACGCCAACACGCCGCCGAACGTGACCTCCTTGATGGTCTGCCCCAGGTACGTGGTCTCAAACGGAGCAGGCTGCAGGAACGGGAACACGCCGGTCATGGAAGGCGGCTGCAGGAAGTACGCGAACAGCGCCGGGGGCAAGCGCCCGATATTCCAACCGCGCTTGGTCATGTCGTTGACCGTCAGGTTGTAGTTCGCGCCGAAATCGGTGAAGCTGCCGAAACGGGCATGGTTGTACAGCATCAGCCCAGCAGCCACCACGACATACGGGGCGATCAAGCATGCGAACTCGATCGCGCCTTTGCGCGTAAGGATGGTGCGCTTCGTGATGTACTTACGCCAGAACAGCGGAAACGCCACCAGCGACAGCACGATAAGCTGAGGACGGCACCCGACGACCAAGGCCATGCACAGGCTTCCACCCAAATACCAGCCGCACGGACGCTCCGACGCTCGCCCGCGCATCCACAAGTACAGACCCCATACCGAAAACGCCAAGCCCATGGAAATGGGAAGCGAGTAGAACGTGGGGAACTTCAGCAGATACAGGATGCCGCAACACATGACCAGGGGAATCTGCAGCAGCAGATACAAGCCAAGGCTGACGCGCTTGAAGTGATAACGCGCGAACCTGTCAAGCAACGCCGAGCAACCCAGCACGAACATGATGACGGCTATGAGCACGCCTATGGCCGTTGGGAAATTCGAACCGGTGAGTAAATAGAACGGCAAGTAGAACACGAGCACAGGAACCACGCCGAAGTACACGTAGTAGTGCCCGTCGTGATACGCCACATCGAACAGGTACTCCTCGCCCGTTTCCTTCTGCAGCTCGTCGCGAGCGCCCTTGTCGTAAGGGTCGTCCATGTCCTGAAGCCATTGCGGAGGTGTTTCTTCCAGGTACAGCTGACCATGCGCCATCGATTTAGCGAGCTCAGCGTACTGCTGGGCGTTTTCGCCGCCGACCTTGAACGTGTTGGCAATTCCCGTACCATCCCACGAACCGGAGTTATAGGTGCTGGTGGCAACGCCTACCAGGTTCGAACCCATGAATAGATAAGAGCTGAGCAGCACGATCTCGATTGCCACAGCGGTGATGAGCGCAGCCTTCGACTTACACGGATTGCGGACGATGCCGATGCGGTAAATCGCCGATTTGGGACGGAAGATGAACGCAAGCGCCAGAATGCCCAGCGTAAGCAGGAAGCGCGTTTGGTTGAACAGGAACGGCTCCCGCGCGTTGATGGAGACGTCGGATAGCTTCACCGGATAATTAATGTCCTCGCCGGTGATGGTGATCTTTAGATTCGTGACCAAACCCGTGGTGTTCAGGTTGATGTACTCGCTTTGATCGCACAGCGTGTTGACGTCCACCTCGGGCACGCCCACCGTATATTCAGTGGAGTCGAAATAGGTGCTATGGGCCTCATCGGTGAACTGGATCTTCACCTTCAGCTGCTGGGCAGGTTGACGGTAATCGAAGTTCAACCATACGTTATGAACCTCTGAGTTGAGGTTCTTGAACTCGATGACGTGATTGACCTCGGTGACCCGATACTGGTTATCGGTGGTCTTCGTCAGCGCCAAACGATTGTCCAGATTGGTGGTGTGGTAGCCCGCCGTGCGGAAATAGTTGAAGTTGAAGACGAAGGTTTCCAGAACCAAAGCCGCAAGAATCAGAAGCACGGCGCTTTTCAGGACGTGCTTCACCGTAGCGCCATGCGTAAGCATAAGCTGCTGGTGCCAGTAGGATATGTTCTGCTTCATGGTAGGCATACGGCCAACCATTATACGGGATAAGCAAAGGGAGGGGTAGTTTCACCCCTCCCTCTCAAGCAATATGCACGTTTTAGCGCAGATGTTACAGACCCAGGGCCTGCTTCACGTCGGCGTACACAACGTCGACGTCGCGATCGCCATCAATGGACACGAGCAGGTCGCAGCCACGATAGTAGTCGATCAGCGGAGCCGTGGACTTCTCATAGACATCGAGACGGTTACGAACCGTGGCCTCGTTGTCGTCGTCACGCTGGTACATCTCGCCACCGCATGCAGGGCAAGCAGCGTCGGCAACGGAGCCGATATGGCCGCATTCCTTGCACATACGACGAGAGGTCAGTCGCTTGACGATGACCTCGAAGTCAACATCGATGAGCAGAGCCGCGTTCAGCGGGCGCTTAAGCTCGGCAAGCATGGTGTCCAGAGCGACAGCCTGCGTGGTGGTACGCGGGAAGCCGTCCAGAATGACGCCCTTCTCGGTGTCGGGCTGCTCGATGCGCTCCTTCATCAGGTCGATGATCAGGTCGTCAGGAACCAGCTCGCCGGCGTCCATGAAACCCTTGGCCTTAACGCCCAGGGGGGTCTGATTCTTAACGGCAGCGCGAAGGATGTCGCCCGTGGAGATATGGCACAGGCCGCAATCCTCGACCAGCTTGGCAGCCTGCGTGCCCTTACCGGCGCCCGGGGCGCCCAGCAACACGATGTTCATGGTGAAGCAATCCTTTCGAGATATGCAGATAATGCAACTCCATCATAACAAAAAGGGAGGGCCCAAAGGCCCTCCCTGTCGGTAACTGCAAGGTTTCCTTACTTGAAGAACCCCTCATAGTTATGCATCTTCAACTGGCTTTCAACCTTGCTCATGGTATCGAGCGCAACGCCGATCATGATCAGGATGGAAGTACCGCCGAACGCCTGGATAAGCGTGTTGCCGGTGAAGTAGAAGATGATGGTCGGCACAACCGCGATGACCGCGATGAAGATGCCGCCCGGCAGCGTAACGCGATGCAGCACGTTCTTGATGTAGGTCACGGTAGCGGAACCGGGACGAACACCGGGAATGAAGCCGCCCTGCTTGCGCAGATTGTCCGCCGTCTCCTCAGGATTGAACACCATGGAGGTGTAGAAATACGCGAAGAAGACGATCAGCGCGATGGTGAGGATCCAGTTCACCCAACCCGTGGAGATGGCATCGGCGAACGCCGTCAGCCAACCCACGTTGAACAGAGCAGCAAGCTGAGCCGGGAAGTAGATCAGGCAACTTGCGAAGATGATCGGGATGACGCCCGCCGCATTCACCTTCAAGGGAATGTAGGTGGACTGACCGCCCATCATCTTACGACCCTGCACGCGCTTGGCGTAGTTCACCGGGATGCGGCGCTGTGCGCGCTCCACGAAGATGATCGCGGGGATGCACACAAGCACCACGGCTAGGATAAGCGCCGTGATGGCGATACCCATGCCGGTGTCGGTGGTCAGGTTCACCGAAGAGAAGATGGCCGAAGGCACACGGCTGACGATGCTCACGAAGATGATGAGCGACATGCCGTTGCCGACGCCGCGCTGCGTGATGAGCTCGCCCATCCACATGATGAACGCGGTACCGGCCACCAACGTGAACACCACCAGGATATCGGTAACGATCTCGGGCACCTCGGAGGAGAACACCACGCCGTACTGCGGGGACTTGAACAGCAGCAGGTAGCCGATGGCGTTGATCAGGCCCAGGGCCAGCGTCAGGTAACGCGTAACCTGGGTGATGCGACGCCTGCCAGTCTCGCCTTCCTTCGCCCAACGGCCCACCGCCGGGATAACGCCCTGCATCAGCTGCATGATGATGGATGCGGTGATGTAGGGCATAATGCCCAGCGAGAAGACCGAGAAGTTCGAAAGCGCGCCGCCGGTGAACAGGTCCAGCATGGTCATGGACACGCCCGAATCCTGGAACGAGTCAGCGAACTCGCGGAACGGGATGCCCGGAACCGGCACGTAGGAACCGAATCGATAGAGCGCAAGGATACCCAGCGTGAACAAGATCTTCTTGCGCAGCTCGGGAACCTTGAACGCGTCGATGATAGAGCTTAGCAAGGCTCTTCGACCTTTCCGCCAGCTGCCTCAATCTTCGCCTTGGCGGAGGCAGAAACCTTGTCGACCTTGATGGTCAGGGCCTTGGTGATGTCGCCATCGCCGAGAACCTTCACCAGGGCGTCCTCATGCTTGATGATGCCCTTGGCCTTCAGGGAAGCACCGTCGACGACGTCGCCGGCCTCGAACTTCTCCTCGAGACGGGAGACGTTGACGGGCAGGTACTCCACGCGGTTGATGTTGCGGAAGCCGGGCAGCTTCGGCAGACGACGGGCCAGCGGGGTCTGGCCGCCCTCGAAGCCGGCGCCCTTGCCGCCACCGGAGCGGGACTTCTGGCCGTTCATACCGCGGCCAGCGGTCTTGCCCTGACCGGCAGCGTGGCCACGGCCGACGCGCTTGCGGTTCTTACGAGAGCCCTCTGCGGGCTTGAGGTCCTTGAGTTCCATTCTTTTCTCCTTGCAGATAGCTTACCGGGCTCCCGCCCGGTGCTGGCAGCTCGCCGCCAGCAAACTTCCAATACAACCGATTGGCGCGCCGGAAGCCGACACGCCAATCGAAAATTCTACCCTAGACGGGTAAGTATGCCAAGGTGGCGATTGTGAACTTTACAGCTCCTCCACCTTGATGAGATGCTTCACCTTGAAGATCATGCCGCGGATGTTGGCATTGTCGACCTGGTCGATGGAGCGGCCGATCTTGCCGAGGCCCAGGGCCTTCAGCGTAGCAGCCTGATCCTTCTTGTAACCGATGGAGCTCTTCACCTGCGTAAGACGCAGCGTCTTCTTAGCGTCGGACATGGGTTACTCCTTCCAGCCGTAGATCTTGGCAACGGAAATGCCACGACGCTCGGCGACGGACTCGGGGGACTGCATTTCCTTCAGACCCTCGGCCGTGGCCTTGACGACGTTCATGACGTTGTCGGTGCCCAGAGACTTGCACAGGACGTTCTCCACACCGGACAGCTCCAGGACGGCACGGGCAGCGCCGCCGGCGATAACGCCGGTACCGGGAACAGCAGGCTTGATGAGAACGCGACCGGCACCAAACTCGCCGATGATCTCATGCGGCAGCGTCTTCTCGTCGGTCAGCGGCACGGAGAACATGTTCTTCTTGGCGTCCTCCACGCCCTTCTTGATGGCCGTAGGCACTTCCTGGGACTTGCCCATGCCGATGCCGACGTGGCCGTTGCGGTCGCCCACGACCACCAGCGCGGTCAGACCGAAGCGGCGACCACCCTTGACGACCTTGGACACGCGGTTGATGTAAACGACGCGCTCTTCGAGCTCGGGAGCTGCGGCGTTCTCTTGCTTGTTGCGAGCCATAGACTAAACCCCTTCTAGAATTTCAGACCGGCTTCACGAGCAGCGTCGGCCAGAGCCTTGACGCGCCCGTGGTACAGGTTGCCACCACGATCGAAAACGACTTCCGTGATGCCGCATTCCTGAGCCTTCTTGCCTGCGATCTCACCGAGAGCGGTAGCGCCCTCGACGTTAGCGCCGTTCTTGCCCGTGGCCTTGAAATCAGGGCCCAGGGTGGAAACGCCGCACAGGGTCTTGCCCGCAACGTCGTCGACGAACTGCACGTAGATGTTGTTATTGCTGCGCGTCACGCAAAGACGGGGACGCTCCGGCGTGCCGGAGATCTTACCGCGCACGCGACGATGGCGACGGGCCAGCGCAGCTTGCTTTTTCTGAAGCTTATTCATGGTAATCCCTTCGTTCAGTTACGCTTGCGCGCTTAGTCCTTGCCAGCCTTGCCGACCTTGCGGCGCACGTGCTCGCCCTCATAGCGGATGCCCTTGCCCTTGTAAGGCTCAGGCTTGCGCCATGCGCGGACGTTTGCGGCCACCTGGCCGACCTGCTCCTTGCTGATGCCGGAGACGACGATCTCGGTCTGGCTGGGAACCTCGAACGTGATGTTCTCAGGGCACTCCATGAGCACGGGGTGCGAGAAGCCCAGCTGCATCTCCAGGTCCTTGCCCTTCAGCGCGGCACGATAGCCGACGCCGACCAGCTGCAGCTTCTTCTGGTAGCCGGCGGAAACGCCCTCGACCATGTTGTGGATGAGGGTGCGGGTAAGGCCGTGCAGGCTCCTGGCCTCACGGGAGTCGTCAGGACGGGAGACGATAATCTCCTCGCCTTCCTGGCTAATGGTCATCATGGGGTTGAACTCGCGGGTGAGCTCGCCCTTGGGGCCCTTGACCGTCACGATATGGCCGTCGATCTTCACGTCGACGCCGGCAGGAACGGTAACGGGCTGCTTGCCGATACGAGACATAAACCTATCCCTTCCTTTCCTACCAGATGTACGCGATAACCTCGCCGCCGATGCCCTTCTTGCGGGCGTCGCGGTCGGTCATCACGCCGTTGGACGTGGAGACGATTGCAGTGCCGAGGCCGCCCAGAACGCGGGGCAGCTCGTCCTTGCCGGCGTAGATGCGCAGACCCGGCTTGGAGATGCGGCGGATGCCGCGGATGGTCTTGGCCTTCTTCTCGCCGTACTTCAGCGTGATTTCGAGCGTGGCACGAGGCTCGCCTTCGACAACCTCGTAGCCGGCCACATAGCCCTCTTCCTGCATGATGCGGGCGATCTCGACCAGCTTCTTGCTGGAGGGCATGGAGACCGTAGCCTTGCCGGCAGAGTTAGCGTTACGCACGCGCGTAAGCATATCTGCGATAGGGTCAGTCATGGTCATAGTAAGTTTCTCCTTTGGTTCGTGATGAGCCGATCGGTTCGGTTCGGATAGGCGCCCTTAGCACCCCCGCCTGAACCGTGGCACACCCGTACGTACCTTGTGTTGGGGCCTACCAGGAAGCCTTGGTCACGCCGGGCAGCTCGCCTTTGTTAGCCAGCTCGCGCAGGCACACGCGGCACAGGCCGAACTTACGGTAGTAAGCGCGCGGACGCCCGCAACGCGTGCAGCGATTGTGCTGGCGCGTGGAGAACTTCGGCTCGCGCTCGCTCTTGGCGATCATCGATTTCTTTGCCATGCAAATCCTTCTTTCTTGTTTCCAAGCCCGCCGGGAAGGCGGGCTTTAAACTGCCTGCAGGATGACCTGGCCGGCCATCCTTACGGTCAAACAAAAGGGTTAGTCGCGGTCCTTGAACGGGAAGCCCAGCGCGGAAAGCAGCGCGAAGGCGTTCTCGTTGTTGCCGGCGGTGGTGACGAACGTGATGTCCATACCACGGGTGCGGTCGACCTTATCGTACTCGATCTCGGGGAAGATCAGCTGCTCGGTGATGCCGAGCGTGTAGTTGCCGCGACCGTCGAAGCTGGTCGGGGAGATGCCGCGGAAGTCGCGGACGCGCGGCAGAGCAGCTGCCAGCAGACGATCCAGGAACTCCCACATGCGGTCGCCGCGCAGGGTGACCTTGCAGCCGATGGCCTGGCCCTCGCGCACATGGAAGCCTGCGATGGACTTCTTAGCGCGGGTGATGCAGGGCTGCTGACCGGTAATGATGCGCATATCGTTCATTGCGGCATCAAGCAGCTTGTGGTCGGAAGCGGCAGCGCCGACGCCCATGTTCACGACGATCTTCTCGAGACGCGGAACATTATTGATGTTGTCGATGCCCAGCTCGCTTTCCAGCTTAGCGACGATCTCGTTCTTGTACTTCTCTTTGAGACGAGGAGCAGTCATGCGATTTCCTTTCGATGAATTAAACGCAGGATTTCCGACCCTGCGTCCCTGGTCTTATATGGCCAGGGTCATATTCTAAACGCGGCCCGCGCAAAGGCGGGCCGCCTTCAACAAAACTATTTATCGATGTCCTTGCCGCACTTCTTGCAAACGCGGACCTTCTTGCCGGCCTCGTTCACGCGGTGGGACACGCGGGTGGGCTGCTTGCACTCGGGGCAGATGACCATGACGTTGGAGACATGGATGGGAGCCTCGACGGACATGATGCCGCCCTGCGGGTTCTGCTGAGTGGGGCGCATGGCCTTCTTGACCATGTTCACCTTCTCGACGACCACGCGCTGCTTGCTGGGGAGAGAACGAACGACCTGGCCCTCCTTGCCCTTGTCCTTGCCGGACAGAACGCGGACGGTGTCGCCCTTCTTGATGTTCATGCTGTTCATTGCGAATAACCCCCTTTACAGCGTCTCAGGTGCCAAGGACACGATCTTCATGTACTTCTTCTCGCGCAGCTCGCGGGCGACGGGCCCGAAGATACGCGTGCCGCGCGGCGCACCGTTGGCGTCGATCAGGACGGCGGCGTTCTGGTCGAACTTGATGTAGCTGCCGTCAGCGCGACGAACTTCCTTCTTCACGCGCACAACGACGCAGCGCACGACGTCACCCTTTTTGACAGCACCGTTGGGCATAGCCTCTTTGACGCTGCAGATGATCACGTCGCCCAGGCCCGCGTAACGGCGCTTGGAGCCGCCCAGGACCTTGATGCACTGCACCTTGCGAGCGCCGGAGTTGTCGGCGACCGCGAGCATGGTTTGCATCTGAATCATTGCTTCAACCTATCTTTCAATCGGTAATCTGATGGGATAAGAGGAAAGGGCTATTTCGCCTTTTCGTTGATCTCCACCAGACGCCAGCGCTTCATCTTGGACAGCGGACGGGTCTCCATGATGGTGACGGTATCGCCGACGCCAGCCTCGTTGTTCTCGTCATGCGCGTGGAACTTCTTGGTGGTCGTCATCATCTTCTTGTACACCGGATGCGGCTTGCGCTCGGCGACGGAGACGACGATGGTCTTGTCGTTGACGGCGCTGACCACAACACCCTGGCGGACCTTACGCGTATTACGCTCTTCGCTCATGTTATCAAACCTTCCTTTATGCGCTCAGCTCACGGGCGCGCATCTCGGTCTGGATGCGAGCGATGTCCTTCTTGACCTGCTTCACGCGTGCGGTGTTGTCAAGCTGGCTCGTTGCCATCTGGAAGCGCAGGTTGAAAAGCTCAGCGCGTGCTTCCTTGAGTTTGGCCTGCAGATCGTCGGCAGACAGCTCACGAATCTCTGCTGCTTTCATTTACTCCTGCCCTTCCGTTTCCTTGGTCACAATCTTGCACTTGATGGGCAACTTGTTGATTGCAAGGCGGAGCGCCTCTTTGGCCGTGGCCTCGTCGACGCCGTCGATCTCGAACATGATGCGACCGGGCTTGACGACCGCGACCCAGGCCTCGGGGTTGCCCTTACCGGAACCCATGCGGGTCTCAGCCGGCTTCTTGGTGATCGGCTTGTCCGGGAAGATGGTGATCCAGACCTTACCGCCACGCTTCATGCAACGGGTCATGGCGATACGAGCGGCCTCGATCTGACGGTTGGTGATCCAGTGGGCTTCCAGGGCCTGAATGCCCCAGGTGCCGTGGTTCAAACGGGTACCACCCTTTGCACGGCCCTTCATGGAACCGCGCTGCACCTTACGGTGCTTAACACGCTTAGGTACGAGCATTACTTGCGCCCCCTATCATTACGGTCGTTGCGGCGGGAACGGTTCGGGCGAGAGCTGCCCTCGAGCTGAGGCTGCGGAGCCTTCTGGCCCGGCAGGACCTCGCCGTGGTACACCCACACCTGAACGCCGATGGCGCCCATCTGCGTGCGGGCGGTGCAGAAACCGTAGTCAACCTTGGCACGCAGCGTGTGCAGCGGCACGCGACCCTCGCGATACCACTCGCGGCGGCTCATCTCGGCACCGCCGAGACGACCGGCGCACTGGATGCGGATGCCCTTGGCACCGGACTTGCGGGCGGACTGCACGGCCTTGCGCATGGCGCGACGGAAAGCGACGCGGCCCTCGAGCTGCTCGGCGACGGACTGGGCGATGAGGTTGGCGTCCAGCTCGGGGCGCTTGACCTCGACGACCTCGATGTTGACCGGGCCGTTGGCGACCTTCTCGAGCTTCTTGCGCAGAGCGTCGATCTCGGCGCCCTTCTTGCCGATCACGACACCCGGGCGAGCCGTGGTGACGATGACCTTGATCTTGTCGCCTGCGCGCTCGATCTCGACCTTGGAGACGGCGGCACGGGCCAGCTGCTTGTCCAGGAACTTCCTAATGGCCAAGTCGTTTGCCAGGTTCTGGGCGTAATCCTTGTCGGCGTACCAACGGCTGCGCCACTCTTCGGTGATACCGAGGCGGAACCCGGTAGGGCTTACCTTCTGACCCATAGACTTTATGCCTCCTCTCGCGGAGCGACGATGATGGTGATGTGGCAGGTGCGCTTGCGGATGCGCGAAGCGGAACCCTTGGCGCGGGGACGGATGCGCTTGAGCGTGGGGCCCTCATCGACGAAGGCGGTCTTCACGACCAGCGTCTCCGGACGCACATGATGCTGGTACTCAGCGTTTGCCACAGCGGAGTTCAGCGTCTTCTCGACAACCTCGGCGGCTGCGCGATTGGTGAACATCAAGATCTCACGGGCAGCCGGAACGGACTTGCCGCGGATCAGGTCAACGACGATGCGTGCCTTGCGGGGCGACATGCGCACGGTGCGTGCGATTGCTTTAGCTTCCATGATTCACCCCTTCTTATCGCTTCTTCTTGTCGGCTGCGTGACCCTTGAAGGTACGCGTGGGGGCGAACTCGCCCAGCTTGTGGCCGACCATGGACTCGGTAACGTAAACCGGCACGTACTTGCGACCGTCATGCACCGCGATGGTGTGGCCCACCATTTCGGGGAAGATGGTGCTGGCACGGGACCAGGTCTTGATGACGTTCTTTTCGCCGGCCGCGTTCATCTTCTCGATGCGCTCAAGAAGGCGAGGCTCAACGAAAGGACCCTTCTTCAAACTTCTGCTCACTATTACTCCTTAACGCTTAGCGCTACTTCTTGCGACGGCGAATGATCAGGCGGCTAGAGGCCTTCTTCGGGTTGCGCGTACGATGACCCTTGGTCGGAACGCCCCAGGGGCTGACAGGGTGACGGCCAGAAGTCTTGTTCTTGCCTTCGCCACCGCCGTGGGGATGGTCCACAGGGTTCATGACGGTACCGCGAACCGTCGGGCGGATGCCACGCCAACGATTACGGCCGGCCTTGCCGATCGTGATGTTGGAGTGCTCGGCGTTACCGACCTCGCCGATGGTGGCGCGGCAGGTGAGCAGCACGCGGCGCATTTCGGAGGAGGGCATGCGCAGGATGGCGTACTTGCCTTCCTTGCCCATCAGCTGGATGCTCGTGCCGGCGGAGCGGGCAAGCGCGGCGCCACGGCCGGGCTGCAGCTCGACGGCGTGGATGAGCGTACCAACGGGGATGCAGGACAGCGGCATGGCGTTGCCGGGCTTGATGTCCACATCGGTGCCGCTGACGATCATGTCGCCGACCTTCAGGCCCTTCGGGTGAAGGATGTAACGCTTCTCGCCGTCAACGTAGTGCAGCAGAGCGATACGAGCGGAGCGGTTCGGGTCGTACTCGATGGTAGCGACCTTTGCAGGCACGCCGTCCTTGTTGCGCTTGAAGTCGATGATGCGGTAACGACGCTTCACGCCGCCGCCCTGATGACGGACGGTGATGTGACCGTGGTTGTTGCGACCCGCCTTCTTGTTCAGCGGCGCAAGCAGGGACTTTTCCGGCTTGTCGCAGGTGATTTCGGCCTTGTCCGAAACCGTCTGGAAGCGACGACCGGGGCTAGTCGGCCTGTACTGTTTGACTCCCATTTCAAACCTTTCCATCTGGATTTCCGCTCGCATGCCTCACCATGCACCGGAGATCCTTCCTACAGATGTGGATGTGGCGATTGCCCAAGCACGCTCGTTTGAGGCCGAACGCACCGACTCCGTCAATCCACGCGCCCGGGTGTATCCATAAGTCACCAGACGCAACTGGACATTATACGAGCCTGCGCGAGTTGTTTCAAGGAAAACCTGCCCAAACGAATCGCGCCCACAACCTGCACACAAGCCAGGTTGCGGGCGCTCATACTAATGAATGGAGAGAGCCGGATCCCCTATTCAGCCGATCCGGTGATGCCGGCGAACAGCTTGACGCTGACCAAGGCGCCACCCGCCGATCCGGCGGCGTTGCTGGTCCGCTGGGCGCTTGCACACGCGACCAGGCTCGCGCCCGCTGACGTGCGACGCATAAGCGCGCTAGTCCAAATGGAACGCGCACGGCAGGTCGACGCTTACCGGCGAGTTGTCGGCATTGGTCTCCATGACGCTGGCCATGAAATCCCACCACTTCCGGCAGATCTCGGTTTGCGCCGACTCCGCATAACGCTCGGGATCGTCGAGCTCGATATAGCCGAACAGGATGTTCGTCTCTTCATCGATGAAGATGCTGTAGTTGTGCCCGCCGTACTCATGGAGCATGTCGGCCATCTCGGGCCACAGCTCGTTGTGGCGGCGCTCGTATTCCTCGGCGAACCCCGGATACAGCTTCATCTTGAAGCCGCTGATGGTGCGGCCTTCGGCGGTTTTACGTACGGTCATCGCATTTTCCTTTCATAGCCGTTGCGGATATGGCCCGCAGTCGCGCACGGGCCAGGGGCTTCCCGCTTTCTGCATGCACGGCGCGTGCGCACCGGTAAACGAGCATGTCCGAGCTTTCGGCAGCACCGTGAGAGCAGGAGGCTGCAGGCCACTGCCCTATGGGCGCATAAGCGCCCCGAAACGATGGCGTCTACGGCACGATTGCGCAGGCCCCTTCCCTACGGGCGCGTATGCGCCCCGAAACGAGCATGCCCGGGCACGTGGCCCGGGCATGCGAGGATGCGCTACTGCAGCTTGCCGTAACGCTCTTCCGTGATCTGATCGAGCGTCTTGCCCTGGGTGTCCGGGCACCACACCACGCCGACCACGAGGGACACCACCAGCACCGCGCACATGATGAGCGCCGCCGGGAAGAAGCCCGCCGGGTTGGTGGAGATATCGCCCATGATGGCGCCGACGCCTACGAGCGACCAGATGCCAAGGGCCGCACGCACCAGGAAGAACATGATGCCCTGCGCGCCGCCGCGGTAGCGCGTCGGGAACAGCTCGGTTCCCCACAGCGCGTAGAAGCACTGCGCCGAGAAGCCCGCCGAAACGCCCCACAGGATGACGTAGGCCCACAGGCACCAGCCCATGGAATCGGTGGTGCCGTTGTTGAGCGCCGCGCCGAAGATGGCGATGCAGACCCATGAGGCCAGCGCCAACAGCGCCGAAGCCCCGAACAGCACGCGATGCGGCACCTTATCGCCCAGCTTGGAGAACACCGCCAGCGAGCAGACGGCCACGAGCACCCACTGCACCACGCCGAGCAGGCTCTGCCCCACCGAGTCCAGGTTGCCTGCCGCGGCATACAGATACGGCATGAACTGGCCGTTGGTGCCGGCCGCCAGGTTCCACGTCAGGTACACGGCCACCAGGAACACGATGGTCTTGACGTTGACGGGGTTCTTCAGCGCGTTGGCCATCATGCGGCCGAACGACTCGTGCTCGCCCGCGTCGTTTTGCTTCTCCGCCCAGTCCTTGGACTCCTGCAGCTGGCGCTGCAGGTTCCACGCGACAAGGGCAACCACGAGCAGCACCAAGAACAGGATGCGCGTGGACAACAGGCCGTCGAAGGGGCCGTAGGTGCCGGCCGGCAGCAGCGTCTTCCCGTCTGCCGCGAAGCCGGGCAGCGCGAAGGACAGGGCCAGGGACAGAAGGAAGATGATGGCCGGGCCGCAGCTCCATGCGAACTGGCTGATGCCGATGTTCGCGGCGCGCTTGGTGGACGTGGACGTTTCAGAGATGTAGCTCCACGATGCGGGGACGCCCGCTCCCACCGACAGGCCGGAGAGCACCACGCCCACCACCACCATGGGCAGGTTCATGGCGCACATGGCGATGGCCACGCCGATCGCGTACACCAGCAGGTTGTAGCGATAGATGATGGTGCGGCCGTACTTGTCGGTCAGAAAGCCGCCGATGAGCGCGCCGATGGCCGCGCCGAACGCGTTCGCGCCGATAGCGCCTAAGATAGAGGTCCACATCGAGCCGAAACCGAATGCGGCGGCCCACGCCGTCAGCGCCACCGACGACGCCACGATGCATCCGGAATCCAGGAAGTTCGTCAACGACACCGCGATGGTGCCTTTGCGCTCCTGAGACATTGCCATGATTGATTCGCCTTTCACTTATTCCTATGGCCGGCGGCTAGGCTAGTCCAGGAAGCTTTCGTTGATATCGAGCTTGAAATCGCGGGCGATGGCGCGCAGGCCGTCGTCGGTGATGGTGTTGCGGAACTCGTCGCTGCCGCCGTTGAGCATACGGGCCTCGGCGTAGATGGCCGCGGCCTTCTCGATGGTGTGCATAAGGCCGAACGCCGTGTCGAAGTCAGGACCGGACACGAACAGGCCATGCTGCGCCCAGATGGCCGCATCGTAGGTTTTCATGAGCTCGCAGGTGGCCTGCGCGATCTCGGAGCCGCCCGGGACCATCCCCGGCACGACGCCCACGCCCTTCGGGAACACCACGATGCCCTCGGTCATGGCCTTCCACAGCGCACGCGGGGTGGTGCGCGCCTCAAGCGGCATGACGAACGACAGCGCGATGACGTTCTGCGGATGCGCATGGTAGATCACACGGCAGGCGCCGTCGGTGGCGGCCACGCGGACGCTGTGGTTCATGAAATGCGTGGGGAACTCGCTGGTGGGAACGCCGCCGTCCTTCAGGCCCCACACGATGCGCCATGCGTCGCCGGCATCGTTGATCTCCACGATGCCCACATTGGCCGCAGGATCGAGCTGCACGTTGCGCATGTAGCGGCCCGAGCCCGTGGTGGCGAAGAACGCCCCGCGCAGGTTGTCGGCCTGCACGCCCATGGACACCCAGCTGGAGGGGTTGTCGTAGAAGAACGGGCGGCACGCGCCGACCTGCTCGTCGGTCAGGCGATACGTCAGGTTGCCGCCGTTGCGCTCGTGCCAGCCCTGGTCCCAGCCATCGGTGCACAGGCGCACGAACGCCTTCATGAAGGGCTGCTGCTCGACCGCCACGCCCGAGACGGCGCCCTTGGCGACGGTGACGCCCTTGTCGAGCACGCCCTGCGCGGCCTGCGCACCGCGGCCCAGCACGTCCTGAGCGCTATCGAAAATACCCATGTTCCTGCCTTTCCATCATGCGCCGGGAACTACGACGCGTATCGGGCGGGCGCGGATGCGATTTCCACGCCCGCCGCCTGTTTCCATAATGCCTTGCGGCCGTTTTGCCTAAGCGCGGCTGGAGAGCACTTCGTCCTCGTAGGCCTTGATGGGCTCCCACAGCCCTCCATCGGTCGGCACGCCCTCGCGACGGCAGTACTCGTCCCACACGGCGCCGAACGGCATGGTCTTGAACTGCTCGTTGACGATCATCTTCTCGGAGAAGCGGTACGTGTCCTGCAGCTCCTTGAGGCGCTCGACGGGCTGCAGCAGCTCGAACAGCAGGCTCTTCTCCATGGCGCGGGTGCCGGTCGCCCAGGCGCCGATGCGGTTGATGGACGCATCGAAGAAGTCGAGGCCGATGATGACCTTGTCCCAGCCGCCGGGGCAGCGCACGATCTCGCCGGCGATCTCCTTGATGTTGTCGTCGAACAGCACCACGTGGTCGGAGTCCCAGTGCATGGAGCGGGTGACGTGCAGCGGCACGTACGGGAAGAACAGCAGCAGGCTGGAGAGCTTGTCGGCGATGTTCTCCATGGGGTTGAAGTGGCCGGCGTCGATAAGGACCACGTGGTTGCCGCCCTTCTTCGCGGCATAGGACACGTAGAGCTCCTGGTTGCCGGTGGTGAAGCCCTCCACGCCGATGCCGAAGACCTTCTGCTCCATGGCGTCGATGACGTGCGGCGTGTCGAAGGAGTAGATCTCGTCGAGCGCGTCGCGCAGGCGCTCGCGCATGCCGTAGCGATCTGCCGGGTAGTCCTTCAAGCCGTCGGGGATCCAGAAGTTGTTGAGCACCATGTCGTCAAGCTCCTCGCCGATGCGCTCGGCGATCTTGCGGCAGGCGACGCAATGGCGGATCCAGAAGTCGCGCACGTCCTTATCGGGCGAGGAGACCGTCAGGCCCTCCTTGACCATGGGGTGGCTGAACAACGTGGGGTTGAAGTCGATGCCGTAGCCATGCTCCTTGGCCCAGGCCACCCAGGGCTCGAAGTGCTTGTACTCGAGCTGGTCGCGATCGACCCAGGGGTTCTCATCGGTGAAGATGGCATAGCTGGCATGCAGGTTGATGCGCTTCTTGCCGGGGATGAGGCTGCACGCCTTCTCGAAGTCGGCAGTCAGCTCCTCGAAGGTGCGGGCGCGGCCCGGGTAGTTGCCCGTGGTCATGATGCCGCCGGATGCCGCATTGTCCTTCTGGTCGAAGCCCATGACATCGTCGCCTTGCCAGCAGTTGACGGAGATCGCCTTGCCTGCCAGCTTCGCCAGGACCGCCTCGGTGTCGATGCCCTCGGCGGCGTATGCCTCGCGTGCCAGTTCGTAAGCTGTGCTCATGTGCGCTCCTATCTTGGATGAATTGCTATGTTCAAGCCGCGATGCGGCGGTGAACCGATTGGGTGCGCAGAGCCGACGCGCGGCGGGCCCTGCGCATACGGGTTATTCTGGTTGATATTCCACCACGTCGAACGAACGGCGGATGGCCTCTCGCGCCTCATCGAGGCCCGCGAAGACGCCGTCGCCGATCATCTGCACCATGAGGTTGCCCAGGCTGGTGCCCTCGATGGGACCGGCGAACACGGGGATGCCGCAAGCGCGGGCGGTCAGCTGGTTCAGGTAGGTGTCCTGGCATCCGCCGCCGACGATGTTGATGGAGGTGTACGTTCTGCCGGTCAGCGCCGACAGCTCGTTGATGGAGTCGGCGTAACAGCTGGTCAGGCTCTCGTACACGCAGCGCATCAGCTGGCCGAGGGTGTCGGGGACGAGCTGGCCCGTCTCGCGGCAGGCGGTCTTGATCTCCTCGATCATGGAATCGGGGGCCAAGAAGCGGTCGTCGTTTACGTTGACGTGAGAGACGGGGGCGTCGGGATGCAGCTCCTGCTCGGCGCGCGCGGCGTCGGCCAGGTCGCCGAAACCGACCTCCTTCGCGGCGCGCTGCTGCTCGGCGCCCTTGCCGGCAACGTAGCTGACGCCGTTGAGCTCGCGGCGGATGGACTGGATCATCCACAGGCCCATGATGTTCTTCAAGAAGCGGAAGCGCTTCAGGTAGCCGCCTTCGTTCGTGAAGTTCTGATACCGGCTGGCATCGGAGGTGATGGGGCCCTCATGCTCCACGCCGAGCAGGCTCCACGTGCCGCTTGAAAGGTAGACGGCCTGCGCGTCGCGCGCGGGAACCGCCAGAAACGCCGAGCCCGTGTCGTGGGTGGCAGGCAGCATCACGCGGGCATCGAAGCCCACGCGCTGCTGCACCTCGGGCGCAAGCCCGCCCACCGCCGTGCCGGGCATGGCGATGTCGCCGAACAGGCGCGCCGGGACCTCTGCCGCCTCAAGGGCGAACGCGTCCCAGGTGCAGGTGCGGGCGTTGACGAGGTTCGTGGTGGTGGCGTTGGTGTACTCGTTGACCATGTTGCCTGTGAGCAGGTAGTTCAGGTATTCGGGCACCATAAGGAAACGATCGGCCGCCTCAAGCTCCTCGGGATGCTCGCGCGAGAGCGCCGCAAGCTGATAGACTGTGTTGAACGTTTGGCGCTGGATGCCCGTGGCGCGATAGAGCCTTTCCAGGCCGATGCCGGCATCCACATCGGCGGCGACATCGTTCGTACGCGCATCGCGATACGCCACCGCATCGCCGACGAGCCGGCCCTGCGCATCGACCAAGACGAAGTCGACGCCCCAGGTGTCGATGCCTATCGTCTCGGGGATTTTGCCGGCTTCACGGCATTTCTCCAGGCCGATCAGGATGTTCTCCCAGATCATGTCGATATCCCAGCAATCGTGCCCGCGGCGGCGCACCTGCACGTTGTCGAAACGGTGCACCTCCTCGAGCTCGATGATGCCGTTTTCGTTCACGCTACCGAGCACGTGGCGCCCGCTTGACGCCCCGATGTCGATGGCGAGGTAGTAACGCTGCTGCGGCATTACTTCCCTCCCTTTTGCTTGGTTGTATCGTTTTCCCGGATCTGAACCACGTACATGACGTTGGTGGCTGCGACGGACTCCGTGCCATCAGGTCCCTTGGACACCACAGGGCTGGTAGAGCGGTCGCCGGCGGTGAACACGGCGACGTCGCCTGGACGCAAAAGACCCTTCGACACCACGGCATCGCGCGCGTTGTCCACAACGCTGCGCATGTCGCCCTGCACATCGCCGAGCATGGGCACGACGCCCCAATGGATCTGCTGCTGGCGCATCACGCGCTCCGACGGCGTGACCGCGTAAATGGGGACGCGCGGGCGCAGGTTGGACACCAGGCGCACCGTGCGGCCCGACATGGTGGGCGCCACGATGCAGGCGGCGTTTACGGTTTCGGCCGTTTGCACGGCGGCAAGGCCCACGGCCAACGCCACGCGCGCGGCAACGCGCGTTCGATCGGGGAAGCGCTCGTCGAACAGATAGGGCTCGCTGGCCTCGGCGACGCGGGCCATCATCTGCACGGCGGGGACCGGATACTGGCCGCACGCCGTTTCGCCCGACAGCATGACCGCATCGGTGCCGTCGTAGATGGCGTTGGCCACATCCCCCACCTCGGCACGCGTGGGACGAGGGTTGCGGATCATGGAATCGAGCATCTGCGTTGCCGTGATGACGGGCTTCGACGCGCGGTTGCAAGCGCGGATGATCTCCTTCTGGATGTGCGGCACCTTATACGCCGGGACCTCCACGCCCAGATCGCCGCGGGCGATCATGATGCCGTCGGACGCCTCTATGATCTCGTTGATGTTCTCAACGGCCTCATGGCATTCGATTTTCGAAAGGAACATGATGTCGGCGCCGCCGTGCTCGTTCAGAAACGTGCGCATCTCGCGCACGCCTGCAGCATCGCGGATAAAGGACGCGGCGATGAAATCGACGCCTTGCTCGATGCCGAACAGCAGATCGGCGCGATCTTGGTCGGTCATGACCGGCAGGGGCAGCGACGTTCCGGGAAGGTTCATGGATTTGCGCTCGCCGAGCATGCCGGAGTTTTGCACGGTGCAATGGATGTCGCCGCCCTCGACGCCGTCGACGGCAAGTTCGATAAGCCCGTCGTCGACCAGGATGACCGTACCGGGCGAAACGACGTCGGCCAGGCCCTTGCACGTTTGGCTGACCACGCGATCGGTGCCTTCGACATCCGTCTCGGTGAACGTGAACGAATTGCCCGCCATAAGCTGCACCGGCTTATGGCCCGCCAGCTCGCCCGTGCGGATCTCCGGGCCTTTCGTATCGAGCAAGATAGCGCACGGGCTGTCCATTTCGCGACGGACCTTGCGCAAACGGTCCATGCGCGCACGCTGCTCATCATGCGAGCCGTGCGAGAAATTGAAGCGGGCGATATCCATACCCGCGCTGATCAGCCCTTTGAGCGTCGACTCGCTGTCGACGGACGGGCCCAGGGTGCACACGATCTTCGTTCGCTTTGCCATGCAGCCACCTTACCGTTGCGGTTTTGTCCTTATATATACGAAACTATACCGCTAAACGGCCGCGATTCCTCGGCAATCGGAAAACCCCACTTTTGCGCTAGACTCAGCACGCAAATCCCCGCAAAAACGCAATGGGCATCATGCGAACGTTACGTTACCGACAACGCCGTCCGTTACAGCAGCTCGCCGCCATACAAAGGCTCGAGCACGGATTTGCGCTGGTTCTCGAACAGGTCGCGAGCGCTTCCGCACCATGCCACCTCGCCTTGCTGCAGGCACACGACGCTATCGGCGATGCGGCGAGCCTGCGCCAGGTTATGCGTGACCACCACGACCGCCGTTTGGGCGCTCACTCGGGCGAGCACGTCTTCGACCTGGGCGCTGCTCGCCACATCGAGCGCCGAGCACGGTTCGTCAAGAAGCAGCACGGCCGGGTTCGTGGCCAGGGCGCGCGCGATGCACAAGCGCTGCTGCTGGCCGCCCGAAAGCTCCAAGGCGCTGCGCGAAACGTCGCCTTCCAACTCGTCGAGCAAGCCGACGACGGAGAGCTGCTCGCGGACGATGCGCGAAAGCTCGCTGCGTTTGCGGATGCCCCGGTACCGCAAGGCGTACGTGATGTTGCGCTCCACCGAAAACGGGAACGGCGTGGGCTTCTGCATGACCATGCCCACGCGCGAGCGCACGGCGTCGGCGTCGAGCGCGGCCGAATCCTGCCCGGACAGTTTCACCTCGCCTGTCCAGCGCGCCTTCGGGACAAGCTCGAGCGTGCGGTTCAGGCACGACAGCAGCGTGGACTTCCCGCAACCCGACGGGCCGATGATGGCGGTGACCCGGCCCACCGTAGCATCCAGGGCCACATCGCGCAGAACCTGACGCTTTCCGCACCATGCGCTCAAGCCGCGCACCTCAAGGATGTTCTCGTCGCTCACGACCGCATCCACCGCCTTTTCCTTATATATGCGTAACCGGAAACCAGCACGTTGCAGGCAAGCACCAGCACCATGAGCACGAACGCCGTCGCATACACCTGCGGGATGGTGGTTCCCTGCGCCAACATGAGATACAGATGAAGCGGCAGCGACATCGCGGGCTGGTCGATGCCCGTCGGCACGGGCGCGAACGCAACGCCGCCGGTGAAGATGAGCGGAGCCGCCGCGCCAAGCGCGTACAATCCGCCGAGCACGATCGCCCCCAGCAGCTCGCCGTGGCAATACGGCAGGACGAGCGTGCGCAGCACATAGGTTTTCGAGCAGCCGAGCGCGTACGCGGCGCCAAGCAGGCTGCTGGGAACCTCGCGAAACGCCTTCTCCATGCGAACCTCGATGAAGGGGATGACCATGAGCGCAAGCGCCACGCCGCCCGCCAGCACGCAGCGGCCAAGACCCGCATCGCGCACCAGCACGGCATAGGCG
>NZ_CAKTYH010000015.1 GCF_934632265.1 uncultured Senegalimassilia sp. | reverse complement strand
GCCGAGCTGCGGCGGGCAGCATCGCCCGCCGCAGCCGTTTCATGACGAGCAGCTTCGTTGTTTTGCTCGGGCATGGCAGCCTCCTACTTGATGCCGCTCTGACGGCGCTTGGCAAGCAGCCACCAAACACCCGCACCGACGATACCCGCAACGCCCAGGCCAAGGACCACGTAGGGCCAAATGGGACCGCGAGAGCCATTGTCGCTTTCGGCGGTATCGGAGCCGTTGGCGGTAGCGGTGCGCTGCTCGCCAGAGTTGCTAGAGCTTGCGGAAGAGGACGTCTCCTGGTGCGCAGAAGCGTTTACCGACGCGCCGCTCACCTGCTGCGATGCATTATCTGCAGCAACGGGCAAAGATGCGGGAGCGACCAGTCCTGCAGCTGCCGGCTGCGTGCCGAGACGGGAACCAGGTGCCGGAGTCGGATCGGGATCAGGCTGCGGTACGGGACCAGGCGCGGGAGTCGGGTCAGGATCGGGCGCAGGCGAAGGCTTCACACCGCCGCCGGCCAGCTTGAACAGCGTGCCGGAATCGTTGATGTAGTACAGGTTGCCCTCGGCATCGCAGATGACCGGGGAGTCGCAGTAGTTGTTGAAGCCCTTGGCGTCGTACGCCAACGTGGCCTGCGCATCGCCAACCCTGTAGCGATACACGCCGCCGCCCGAGGTGTAGTTCACCCAGTCGCTGGTTTCGCCATAGTTCACTGTGAAGTACAAGTACGTTTCGCCGTTTTGCGTGGACACGAGCGGAGCCGCCTTGATACCGCCATACCCCTTGACCCCAGGCAGTATCGAACCATCGGCTTGAGTAATGAGCGTGGACTCGAAGCTCTTCAGGTCGACGATCGCAAGCGCCGCGGCACCGCTTTCCACCTCGCCGCCGACGTACATGGTGTTGCCGTTGACGGTAGGCATGCTGGCGCATCCGGAAAGACCAAGGTCGACGACCTTGGTTTCCTTAAGGGAGCCTTGTTCACCAATTGCAAGCACATGTAGCTTGCCATCGCGGGACATCACATACAGGGTTTTGCCGTCGGCCGACGCCACGCACGAGGAGTTCACCAGCGCGCCAAGGGAAACCGTGCTGACAACGGAGCCTGCGCCGCTCAGCACCTCGACGGTACCGGCGCTGGTTGCCACGACCGTGTAGCCGTCAACGTTCACAGCACCGCCCCAGTAATATCCTTCGCCAGCATTGTTGTGCTGCCATACAACTGCACCTGTAAGGATATTGATGCAGGTGAGGAAGCCGTTGTTGTAGATGCCAGCCGCGAAATCCACGTCGCACGTGCCCACATACGCATAGTTGCCGTTGACCGTGATCGCGGAATTGGACTGAGCTGAATCACTGAGCTTATCGGTAGCCCATACGGTAGTCAGATTGTCCGCCGTAAGAGCCTGCACAGCGCCGCCGTCAAGCGGGACCATAATCACGCCCTGAGCGTAAACAGGACGCGTGGTGTAGCCGATGGAGGAGGCAAGGTTGGCCTGCGCAACCACTTCGCCCGTGGACGAATCGATTTTGAGCAAGCGGTTGTTAACGGCGAGGTACACGAAACCGTTCACGATGACGGGCTCGCTGGCGTTGGCGTATTGCGCGCTGGTGAACTGCTTGTAGTCGAGCGTCCAGTCCGACTTCATGTAGTCGGTTGGGGTTGCCGCCGTGGTGGGACGGGACTGGTCGCCGGTCCAATCCGCCTTCCAATCGGGGCGCGGAGCGGAGGGGTCGATCGTCACCTCGTCAAGGTTCGGAAGCGTATTCGAGCCGTGCACCCAGGAAATGGTGTCACCGGATTTGAGCGTAAGACCGGCCGCGCTGTTGATGGCCTTCCCATTGATCAGACAGTTCCATCCGCCCTGGAGCTTAACGCCGGATGGCGAGGTTATGGAAACGAGAAGCCAGGTAAAACCCAGATCAAGGATTTCGCAATCAGGCTCGCATTCGTCGAAGAAGCTCAAGCAGATGTCGTCGAAGGAAGCGGTTGCGAGCTCGTTGCGCGAACGCTGCGCCCAGCGTTCGGCCTTGCCGTTGCTGTCCTTGCCGATAATCTCGACCGTGATGTTCATCTGCCCAGGCATGATGGCGCCATCGGCACTGTAGACCCAGCTAACCTTGTCGCCGGCGTGCAGAATGTAGCCGCTGGCACCGACCCTCGAAGGTTCGCCATTCACGAAAAGCTGCCAGTAATTCCTAGTAGCCGGATCGTAGCTGAGCGTGGAGCCACCCTCAAACGGCGAGGAAACTGCGTTCAGAACCCATCCCCGGCTACCATTTGGGTTGTAATCGGCCTTCAGCCCGGTACGTTTGAACAACTCTTCGGTCAAGGTTGCCGCAGTTGCGCCCTCTTTGAGGGAGAACCCTTGCGCAGCAGCCCACGTCTGCCGATTTCCCTGCGCATCAACGCCGATAACGGAGCAAGTTGCGTTGATTAGAGGAGCCGTCTCCTCTTTAGGGGCCTTCTCAACGGCTGCTGCGGAAACATCTTGCTCGGGCGCCTGAGCAACGGGTTGATCGGCATCCTCCTGCAGATTGCTGCCGGCAGCGCCCGCCGCGTCAACGTCTTCGTCGACCTTTTCGGCATCCGAAGCAACACTGCCGGAGCCAGTGTCGGTTGCCTCGTCATTGTTACCGGATTCGGTTGCAGGCCCCTGAGCAACGGACGGCAGCGATGGAGCTTCTGCTTGTTCCGTAGAATCAGGCGTCGGCTCAACCTGCCCAGCATCAGGCACATCGGCCTTCTGCGCTTCCTTTTGAGCAACGGGTGAAACGCTGGCCTGCGTCTCAGCGAGCGCCGCCGACGGCGTCATGGAGACGGCCAGCGCAACCGCCAAGAAGATGGAGAACATACGCTGGATCAGCGACCGCTCATATGACTTCGATGCGGTCTGCGCATATGAACGCGCAACCTTCCGCACGTTTGTGCGAGTTTGCGCTACGTTTTGCGCGCGTTCGGACGATTCGCCGATGGTCATCGGAACCTCTCTTCCAGGGCTTCGTGCGATGGATGGGCATTCCGACTTCGCCTCATTTGAACGGCCCGCATGCCTGCGGCGGTGCTTGCCGGCGAACCTGTCTTCAAGCCAGGCGCCAACCCGTTCATCGGCGCATACGGTCCCTGGTAGAGCGCGGGATTCGCACCCGCATTCCCCCAAGCGGCCAAGTCCCTTCCCTAGCCGCCCGCGCCGTGCCCGGCGCAACCATCTGTGCCAATTTCTCGAATACGTCATTTTACCACGTCTGAACTGGGATTTCGCCGAGTTTTCGACAAGGTGCCGCAAGGAATCGCGCATGGTTGCAAGATAGGGGGATTTGCGCAGCCGGTCGGGTTCACTGCCTGTGCGATTCGCTGCTTATAATTGTTCGGGAACGGACACGATAGCCGCAGCGTTTGATTGGAAGGCGAAGCATGGGCGAATTCAATGACAGGGTGTATGAGGCGGTGCGGCGGGTGCCGCGTGGGAAGGTTGCGGCGTATGGGCAGATCGCGCGGCTGATCGGGCAGCCTCGCAAGGCGCGGTTCGTGGGGTATGCCATGCATGGGAATCCCGATCCGTGGGATTGTGCGGCTCAGACGGGGATTCCTTGTCATCGCGTGGTGTTCAAGGACGGTTCGCTTGCGCCGGGTTTTGCGTTCGGCGGGCCCGATGAGCAACGGGCGCGGCTTGCCGCGGAGGGCGTGACGTTTTTGGACGACGGACGCGTTGATATGCGGGCTTGCCAGTGGGATGGTAGGAACGCTGGGGATGCAGACGGCGGCGCGGCGGCCGAGGGGCCGACTGCGCCGCCGATCGATTTCGATTGGGCCGCTGAGCTGGGCGAATGAGCAGCTGGTTCTGAGCCAGCTTTCGTGGCCGCTTCCCTATTCGGGCCGCAGGCTTTCCACCAGGGCGCTGGCCACGCGCAGGCCGTCGCAGGCGGCGGACATGATACCGCCCGCGTAACCCGCACCCTCGCCGCAAGGGTAGAGGCCGGTTTCGGGCTCGGGCGCGGCGGCATCGGCGGGGCGCGTGTTGCTAGCTGCCGGGGATTCCGGAGTCGTCTGGACCTGGGTCTGAACCTGAGGCCCGGTCTCAGCCTGCGCGCAATCAGAAACGGACGTTGCCGCCAGCTGGGCCTGCATGTTCTTGCCGCGCACGATTCGCACGGGGCTTGAGCTGCGGGTTTCCACGCCGGTGAGAACCGCCTGCGGATCGGCGAAGCCGTGCAAGCGACGGTCGAGCTGCGGAAGCGCCTGCTCCATGGCGCGCGCCACGAACGGCGGAAGGCACTCGTGCAGGTCGCACCATGCGACGCCGCGCGCGTAGGTGGGCTTCACCTGCTTGCTCTGGTCGCCGGCGCGATGCGCCAGGAAGTCACCGACGGTTTGGGCGGGCGCCTGATACGGCTCGCCGCCGGCGGCGATGGCGGTTCGGTAGGCAGCCCGCTCCATCTCACGCTGCAGTTTGATACCCGCAAGCGGGTCTTCGCCGTCGAAATCCTCGGGGCCCACGCCGACCAGCAGCGCGCTGTTGGCGTTTTGCCCATCGCGCGCGAAACGGCTCATGCCGTTGACCACCACGCCTTCCGGCTCGCTGGCGGCGCACACCACTTCCCCACCTGGGCACATGCAGAACGTGTACACGCCGCGGCCCTGTTCTTGGCCCTTTTGCGGGCGCAAATGCATCGACAGCTTGTAGTCGGCAGCGCCGAGCGCCGGATGGTCGGCGGCCTTCCCGTATTGCGAGCGGTTGATGAGCTGCTGGGGATGCTCGATGCGCACGCCCACGGAGAACGGCTTCTGCTCCATATGCACACCCGCATCGCGCACGAGCTCGAACGTGTCGCGGGCGGAATGGCCGCACGCCAGCACAAGACGGCTTGCAGGAATCATCTCTGTGGCGGTTTCGGACTGGGCGGCAAATCTGGTGATTTCGGCTTGGGCTAGGCAGCCGTTTTCGAAATGCAGGGCTGTGAGCTGGGTGTTGAAGCGCACTTCGCCGCCGGCTTGTTCGATTTGCTTGCGCATGTTGCGTACGATGTCCACGAGCAGGTCGGTGCCGATGTGGGGTTTTGCCTGCCAGAGAATCTCCTCGGGCGCGCCCGCTTCCACGAACAGATGCAGGACGTGCTGCGCCCAGGGGCTTTTGATGTTCGTGGTCAGCTTACCGTCTGAGAACGTTCCCGCCCCGCCTTCGCCGTACTGGATGTTGGTATGCGGGTCAAGCGGCTCACCGGCGTTGAAAGCGTCGACCGCCGCCATGCGCTCGTCAACCGCTGCGCCGCGCTCGACCACGAGCGGGCGCAAACCGGCGCGCGCCAGGTAGAGCGCGCAGAACAAGCCGGCCGGACCGGTGCCCACCACGATGGGGCGCGGCTCGTTTTGCGCCTGAGGCGAATCGCCGACCTGCGGAACCTGCAGCGGCTCATAGGGACGGTGCGCCTTCACGTTCGTCGCACTTTTGCGGTGCGCGGCGGCCTCGATGGCCGCGGCTTCGGCCTGGGCTCCGCCCACCAGCTCGACGCCGAGCGTCGCGACGAAGTGCACATCGTGCTTTTTGCGCGCGTCGACGCTGCGTTTGAGCAGGCGAATCTGGGTGATGTCGTTCGGCGGGATGTTGAGCGCTCGGGCCGCCGCGCGACGCACGAGCTTTTCTGCTTGCTTGCCTTCGAGCCCAGCATCGAGCGGAAGGGCGAGGTTTGAGATCTCAAGCATGGTTTCCTCCGAGCTATCGATTGCGATGACGGGCGTTTCGGGCGGCGCTCCCGCCGCGTTGGTTGCGAGATTTGCTGCGCTCGCCACGGTGAGGGTGGTGCGGTTTTCCCACGCGAGAAGAGGAACGAGGGGCACCATCTGAGGAGGGACATGAAGTGCCGGTGTAAGACGGTGACCGCTTACCGTTCGACGTCTTCGAGGCTTCTGCGCGAGAGCCACCGCGCTCGTCACCTTCCCCGCTTGGTATGCGGCTGGCAACTGCGCGACCGGCGAGCATGCCGGTTGACCAGGCCCAATGCAGGTTGAAGCCGCCGCAGGGCGCGTCGACGTCGAGCGCCTCTCCCGTGACGAACAGGCCCGGCACGTCAAGCGCTTCGCAGGTAGCGGGGTTGAATCGCTCCACAGAGAAGCCGCCGCGGCGTACCTGGCATTGGCGTTCATCGCCGATGCCCTCCACCGTCAGACGCACGCCTTTGAGCATGCCGCAAAGCTGGGGAACCACCTCTTGTGTAAACCGGTCACCGGTCCGCAAGCCCACCTGCCTCAGCGCCGCAGCGGACACCGCGGGAAGCAACAGGCCCTCGAGGAAGCGATCGAGCGTGAGCGTGCCGCCCAGCAGCTTCTGCATCCGTTTGCGGCGCGTCATCATGAAGCGCTCCATGTCCTGCGAGGGGATGTCGGGAAGGAAATCGACGACCAGGTCATCACCGGGTTGCGCAAAACGCGACAGAATGAACACCGCCACGCCCGAGACCCCATAGTCGCGGAACAGCAGCTCGCCGCGCTCGCTTGCGACACGCTGCCCACCACGTTCAAGATGCACAGTCCCGCGTACGCGGATGTTGTTGAGCTGTCGCGTGAGCTTCGCGCTTTGCGCGTCGACACGCAAAGGCCCCAAAACGAGCTGCATATCCGAGCAAGCCAGCGGCTCCGGCAGCTGAATGCCGCTTGCCGCACGCCCGCCAACGGCCACGATGACCACGGCCGCATGCGCAATCGTCTTATCGGCGAAGCGGATGTTGAAACAACTCACGCCGCCCGGGGCGGGCGCGTCCACGCGCAAGGCGCGCTTGTCGGTTTGCGCGTCGACGCCCAGTTCGGCGGCAGTGGAGCGCAGCACATCCAGCACGCTGGTGGCCTTGTTCGCCATGGGATACAGCCGACCCTCCGACTCCTCGCGCGTCACGAGGCCCATATCGGCGAAACGCTCGAGCACAGGGTTCGCCTCAAGGGTTCGCATGCTGGTTTTACCACGTTCCGCGACATAGGCGCCTTGCAGATGCATGAGCGCCTGCTCAACGAAAGCCTGGTTGCGATACGCGTCAGCGCTGATGCAAGCGTTTGAGATGTTGCAGCGGCCATTGCCGGTTGCCAGGATAGAGCGCCCAATGCGCTCGGGGTCGGCCTCGAACAGGGCCACGTGCGCCACAGCGCCAGCTTGGCGCAGCGCAAGCGATGCCTCCACAGCCGCCATCAGGCCCGATGCACCGCCACCTATGATTGCGATAGTTTCCATGCCTGCCATTATAAGGCGAAGCCCACATGCCGGCGCCGCGCAAGCCCGCACTTCAAGGGATGCTCGCATTGCACGCACGGCGCTAACTTGAACAGGGGGCAGTCCCCTGTTCACAGGATTGCCGAAGAGGCAACCGCTCCGCTTCCTTCCCTATTCGACTTGCAAAGCGCTCCCTGAACAGCAAGCGCACAAGTTTGCGACCAACGCGAACGGGTGCCTGTCCCCTGTTCACAACGGACACCGCAAAAGCCCCTGAATACAACAAGCCGGCCGCAAAAGCGACCGGCTTGCGAAGCATTCTCAACGTGAACAGGTTCCTGTCCCCTGTTCGCGAACCCCTACGCCTTCTTGCGGGTGAAGACGCTTTTCTCGGGCAGCTCGTGGATGTCGACGCGCAGCTCTTCGTCGATGTTGCCGTCGTAGACGTAATGCTGCGTCTCCTTGCCCACCATGCCCGCGCACAGCAGCACCATGAGGATGTTGGGCAGCGCCATGAGCGCGTTGGAGATGTCGGTTGCCGTCCAGGCCACATCGCCGACGCCCACGCCGCCCAAAAAGCCCATGCAGATGTAGAAGCCCAGGTACAGCGGCACCCAGCGGCGGCCGAACAGGTACAGGGTAACGCGTTCGCCGTAGTAGCTCCAGCCGATGATGGTGGAATAGGCGAAGCACAGGATGCCCAGCATGAGGATGGGCGCGCCCACGTAGGGGATGGTGGCGAACACGGCGTTGGCAAGCGTGGCGCCATTGGTGACGCCTGCGTCCTGGATGAGCGTGGGGTGCGCACACAGCGACGAGACGATGACCAAGGCGGTCACAAAGCAGATGACCACCGTGCACCAAAACGGACCGGTCATGGCCACAAGCGCCTGGCGCGCGGGGTTTTTCGACTCGGCGGCGGCGCTGATGAGCGGAGCCGTGCCCAGGCCCGCCTCGTTGGAGAACAGGCCGCGCGCGCAGCCGAACTGCAGCGCCACGATGATGCCGCTGCCCACCGCGCCGCCAAAGGCCGCGCGAGGGGTGAAGGCGCATTCGAAGATCAGCATGAACGACTCGCCGATGAACGCCCAGTTGCAAACGAGGATGTAGACGCAGCCCAGGATGTACGCGAAGCCCATGATGGGCACGAGCTTCTCGCAGATGTTGGAGATGGTTCCCAAACCGCCCATGATGATGAGCAGGGCGCTGCCGCACACGATGGCGGAAACGATCCAGGGTTCCACGCCGAAGTTGGCCTGCGCAACCGAGGTGATGGCGCTGGTCTGCACTGCCGAGCCGACGCCGAAGATGGTGAAGCACGCCATGACGGCGAACCAGATGGCCATGAACTTCGCCCACCACGGCACGGTGCCGTCGGCGCGCTTGTAGCGCTGCTCCCACACGTGCATGGCGCCGCCCATCATGTGGCCTTGGCGGTCCTTCACGCGGTACTTCATGGCCGCATAGACCTCGGTGTACTTCGTGGCCATGCCCAGAATGCCGGTAAGCCACATCCACAGCACCGCGCCCGGTCCGCCGGAGAGCACCGCCGTGGCCACGCCGACGATCGAGCCCGTTCCCAGCGTGGAGGCAAGCGAGGTTGCCATAGCGCCGAAGTTGCTGACGTCGCCCTGCGCCCCGTTGTCCTTCGTGACGGAAAGCTTCAGGGCCAGCGGCAGTTTGCGCTGGATGCCCTTGGTGCGGATGGTGGTGTAGATGTGGCAGCCCAGCAGCAAGATGATCATAGGCGGCCCCCAAACGGCGGCGTCTATGCTGTCGAGCACTTCGATGTAGTCCATGCAAAACCTCGTAGCCTTAAAGATGAGTCCCTTTAGGGACGCGAACGGTTTATTATAGAGCCGCGTTCGCCGCAGACCGCCGAAGTCTCGGCGAAAAAGCGCATGGCGCAGCGCTTCGGTAAGAAAACAAGCCCTCCCGCGTCGATTTCCTATAACCGTTCGCTATATATTCGCACCCCAAAACGCGGAAAACATCCATAGCCCAAACGGTTGCGAAGCCATAGCGGCGCAGCTAAACTAGGTGCCATTGAATTCTGTTTCAGGGCGAGGTGGAAATCCTCACTGGCGGTAACCGGATACGCGCGGCGGCAAGCCGCAGCCAAGCCGGAAGTCCGCGACCCTGTGCGTCAAGCGGCGGCAAACCGCATGCACGCAAGGCTGATCTGGTGCAAATCCAGGACCAACGGTCAAAGTCCGGATGGAAGAGGCAGAGTTCGCGAAACGCACCGCACGGCATCGCATCGCCGGGCGGGAAGTTGTTGAGCGAATACAAGCCCGTATGGAAGGAATTCATACGGGCTTGTCTCTTTTTCGCGAGGCTTGAGGGCAAAACCCGTGGGAAGAAGGCTTCGCGGGAAGAAGGTTCAACCATGTCTCAGGCAACCGCCGCAAACGCACCCATCAAGAACACGAACCGCTGGTCGACGCGCCAGCTGGTCACCATGGCCCTTATGTGCGCCATCGCCGCGCTGCTGTCGTTCGTGCAGATCCCCATCCTGCCTGCAGCGCCGTTTTTGACCTACGACCCCTCGCTCATGCCCGCCATGGTCTGCGGCTTTGCCTTCGGCCCGGGCGCCGGCTTCGCCGTGGGCGCCGTCGCCGCCATCATCCACAGCCTGATGCTGGGCGAATGGGTCGGCGGCCTTATGAACATCTGCGCCACGCTGTTCTTCGTGGTGCCCGCCGCCGCCATCTACGCCCGTAAGCATACGTTCGCCGGCGCCATCATCGGCCTGCTGGTCGGCTGCGTGATCGCCACCGTCGGCGCCGTCGCTGCGAACCTGACCATCGGCGTGTGGTTCTGGTACGGCAGCGCCGACGTCATCATGCCGCTCATCCTGCCCGCAGTGCTCCCGTTCAACCTGATCAAGACCGTGCTGAACAGCGCGCTGACCCTGCTGGTGTACAAGGCCGTCTCCAACCTGATCACCCCGAAGAAGGACCAGGTCAAGGGCCGCTAGGCAACCGCGTTCCCAACCGTGCCGCCACTGTGCGGCACGGTCCCGCCGGCAAGCAGGCGCATCCCGCTTGTCGGCGGGACCGTAATTCGCCGCTTCACGGAAGGATCGTAGAGCGAATCATGATAGATGTTCAAAACGTCCGCTTCACCTACGACGGCGCGAACTTCGCCCTTGACGGCGTGAGCCTGCACGTGCGCAAGGGCGAGTTCCTGTGCATCTTGGGCGGCAACGGCAGCGGCAAATCGACGCTGGCCAAGCACCTGAACGCCCTGCTCATCCCCGACGAGGGCGCCGTGAAGGTGCAGGACATGGCCACCGCGGACGCCGACTGCACGTACCGCATTCGCGAGACGGTGGGCATGGTGTTCCAGAACCCCGACGATCAGCTGGTGGCCTCGCTCGTGGAAGACGATGTGGCTTTCGGCCCCGAGAACCTGGGCATCCCCACCGACAAGCTGCGCGAGCGTGTGACGCAGGCGCTTGAGGACGTGGGGCTTTCGGGCTTCCAGCGCCACGAGACGCACGCCCTGTCCGGCGGGCAGAAGCAGCGCGTCGCCATCGCCGGCGTGCTTGCCATGAACCCTGCGGTGCTGGTGCTCGACGAGGCTTCCGCCATGCTCGACCCCCGCGGCAGAGCGGGCCTGATGCGCGTATGCCGCGAGCTGCACGAACGCGGGATGACCATCGTGATGATCACGCATTATATGGAAGAGGCGGCGCAGGCCGACCGCGTGGTGGTCATGGAGCGCGGGCGCGTGGCGCTCGAGGGCACGCCCGACGAGGTGCTCGTTCAGGCGCGTGCGCTGGCGCATCTGAACCTTGATGTGCCGTTCGCGGCCCGCTTGTCGCTGGATCTGCGCGATGCGGGCATGACCGTGCAGCCCACCGTGGATGCGAGGAAGCTGGCGCACGAGGTCCTGGCGCTCGGCGAGGCTGCCGGCATATGCGCCGCGGCCGGCGCGAACGCAGGGGTGCCCGACGCGGCCGACGCCGACGTCGACTTCCCCACCTGCGAGGGCGACGCTGACGCCCCGGCGCTCATCGAGTTCCAAGACGTCAGCTTCACCTACGACGCCGCCGAGGCCAAGAAGCAGCGCAAACGCAAGCAGGCGCCCGCCGCCCGCCAGGCGAAATGGGGCAACAGCCCCGACAGCCTGTGGGCCGTGCGCGACGTCTCGCTGCAGGTGCGCCGCGGCGAGTTCCTTGGCGTGGCCGGGCACACCGGCAGCGGCAAATCGACGCTCATCCAGCACATGAACGGCATCTTGAAGCCCACCTCGGGGCGCGTGCTCGTCGACGACGTCGACGTTGCCTCGAAGGGAACCGAGTCGAAGGTGCGCGGCTCGATCGGCGTGGTGTTCCAGTATCCCGAGCACCAGCTGTTCGCCGAAACCGTGTACAAGGACGTGGCGTTCGGGCCACGCAACCTGGGGCTTTCGGGCGAAGAGGTGGACGCGCTCGTGCGCAGCTCGCTCGAGCGCGTGGGTCTTTCCTTCGACGAGCTGGCCGAAAAGAGCCCGTTCGAGCTTTCGGGCGGCCAGCAGCGCCGCGTGGCGTTCGCCGGCGTGCTTGCCATGGACCCGCAGGTGCTCGTGCTCGACGAACCGGCGGCGGGCCTGGACCCCGCCAGCAAGCGCTCGTTTCTAGAGATGATTTCCCGCCTGCATGACCAGGGCCTCACCGTGATCATGGTGTCGCACTGCATGGACGACCTTGCCGCCATGTGCGACCGCGTGGCCGTCATGAACGAAGGCCGCCTGCTGGGCGTCGGCGCACCCGAGCGCCTGTTCCTACACGCGCGCAAACTCAAGGAAGTGGGCCTGGGAACCACCGAGCCGCAGGCGTTCGCGGAAGCGCTGCGCGCAGGCGGATGGCCCCTTGAGCAGGGAAAACTGTACACGGAGAAGGACTTGGCAGGTATGATCGCTGCCGCCCGCGGCGCGGGCCGCAGCGACACCGGCGATGCCGCCCCTTCCCCGACCGGCCCTGAAGACCAGGTGGTCGAATGAACCCGGGCTTTTCCTTCGGCAGCTACGTTTCCGGCACCAGCTGCGTGCATCGGCTCGACCCGCGCACGAAGCTCATAGCAGGTTGCGTGTTCATCGCGGTGCTACTGTGCGCGAAAACCGCGGCGGCCCTGGTGGCGTGCGCCGCGTTCACGGCCCTTTGCTACGCGCTGGCGCAGATCCCGCCGAGCAAGGCGGCGCGGTCGTTGGCGCCGCTTATGGCCATCGTCGTGATCGTGGCGGTGCTGAACCTGTTCGTCACGCAAGGAGGCCAGGTGCTCGTTGACTGGGGCATCCTGCGCATCAGCGAGGCGGGCGTGCAAACCTGCCTGTTCATGGGCGCGCGCCTGACCATCATGATGCTGGGAATGAGCCTGATCACCCTGACCACCATGACGATCGACCTGACCGAAGCGTTCGAATGGGTGCTCAAGCCCCTCGCCCGCTTCGGCGTGCCCGCCCACGAGCTGGGAATGATCATGGGCATCGCGCTGCGCTTCATGCCGCAGTTCGCCAACGAGCTTGCCGTCGTCTACCACGCTCAGGTCAGCCGCGGCGCCCGTCTATCGAACAGCCCCGCGCGCGGCGTGCACATGCTCACTTCGCTCATGGTGCCCTTGTTCACCAGCGTGTTCCGTCACGCCGAAACGCTTTCGGCGGCCATGGACGCGCGGTGCTATCACGGCGGCGAAGGGCGCACGCACCTGCATCCGCTCCGTTTCGCCCCGCGCGACGGCATAGCCGTCGTTTTCATGGCTGTTTTGGCCGGCTGCGTCGCAGCCATCGGCTACTTGCTATAACCGACCGGTTCCAAGACTAGGAGGATCACATGACCGGCAACGAGACCATCCTGCAGTATCTGACGAACGTCCCCGCGTGGTACCTGGCCACCAGCGTGAACGACCAGCCGCACGTGCGCCCGTTCAGCTTCGCCGCCGAGCAGGACGGCAAGATCTGGTTCGTCACCGCCACCACCAAGGACGTGTGGGAGGAGCTGCAGCAGAACCAGAAGTTCGAGGCATCCAGCTGGTGGCCCGGCCACGGCTGGCTGATCCTGCGCGGCAAGGCCGGCCTTGAGGACAAGGCGAACGCCGACATGCGCTACGCCGGCTATGCGCACCTGTGCAGCCTGGGCGAGAGCTATGACGGCCCCGACGACCCCACGCTGGTGTTCTTCAGCGTCGAGGAGCCCGAGGCGTGGATCTGCAACCACGAGGAGTGGAAGCCGATCGAGCTGTAGCGGCACCTTCATATAACGAAAAACAAGAAGGGCACGACTTACGAGCCGTGCCCTTCCTTTTGCGTACCGTTTGATAAATCGATAGCACCTATTCGAAGTCGTACAGGTCCTTGGCGGCCTGCTTGAAGTCCTCGTAGACTTCCTGGGCGATAGCCTGGTCCTCGACCAACTCGAACGCGGCGGGCTGGCCGTCCTCGTCAAGCTCGGTGACCTCGAGCGGGATGATCTCGCCCGAGCTGCATGCCGGGCTATCCTCGGTGACCGGGAAGAAGAAGCCGTAACGACGGCCCTCGTGCAGTATCAAGCCGAGGAACTCAAGGTCGATCTGATCGCCCTTCTCATCCTGGAACGTAAGGGTGATGCCCTCCTCGGTGGGCGGGCAGAAATTCGGGGCGCTTCCTTCGCGCATGGCAACTCCTTCAAACATGGCCGGCAATGCTTGCAGCCGATTCCTCCATAGCCTGCGTGCATGGATTCACGTGATTTCCTCAGCGTATCACAATAGGTTGCAATGCGCTCGTTGACCTCCCGTAATCTATCCTACTGCTATACTACTGAACAGTGAAACAACGGCGCAAGCACCTGCGTGCCAAGCACATCGCCGCAGGACAGCGCGCTGTTTAGGTTACCCATGCAAGGAGGATCGAACATGTTCCCGATGATGGATCCCGACAAGATGAAGCCCATGGAAGAAGACGAGGCCGTGAAGAAGATGGCCAGCATCGGCGCGATCATGAAGGGTACCGGCGATAGCTTCAGCGAGGATGACATGAGGCTGTTCCGCGATGCCTTCATGGGCACCAACGCCCTTGAGGAGCAGATGGAAGCGCTCATCTCCCGCTACAGAGGCCTTGGCGAAGACGACGAGGAAGAGGAAGAAGACGAGGACGACGGCGAGATCCGCCTGAGTGACCTGGACTTCGGCTTCTAATCCCGGCGAGCCGACACGCACCTTCGGACGAGCGCCTTCAGGCGCTTACCAGCCCAAGCGACCCAAACCCGGCCCCTGACCGCAAAACGCGATCAGGGGCCGGGCTTTTTGCGTATATGTAGCAAAACGGGCCGCCCGTTTCCGAGCGGCCCGATTCAGCTAGCCGATGTTAGCCTTGAACCTTCTTACGCTTCTTCTTGGAGCGGTTTTGCGCCTTGGCGGGCTTGCTTGCAGCCTGCTGGCCCTGCGATGCGGCGGGCGTTGCAGCAGACGTTGCGGCAGCATCCTTGCCGGAATCACCCGCAGCAGCATCCACAGCGGCCGCGCCGGCGGCAGCAGTAGCAGCGGCGGCCTGCGGCAGTCGGTTCAGGAACCAACGCTGGATGTCGGCGCCGTACTTCTTCTGCAGCTTCGCGAACTGCGGCTCGCGCGTCTTCCACATCACGTAGATGGGCGTTGCGATGGCGTAGGACGAGTAGCAGCCGCACACCAGGCCCACGGTCATGGCCAGGGCGAAGTCGCGCAGCGTCTCGCCGCCGAAGATGAGCATGGCCGCGACCGGGATGAGCGAGGTGATGGAGGTGTTGAGCGAACGCACCAGGACCTCGTTGACGGAATGGTTCGCCATAGTGGCGAACGTGCACTTCGGCGAATCGCCCTTCATGTTCTCGTTGATGCGGTGGAACACGACCACCGTGTCGTAAAGCGAGTAGCCCAGGATGGTGAGCAGCGCGGCGATGGTGTTCGGCGTGACCTCGCGGCCGACGAGCACGTACACGCCCAGCACGATGACCAGGTCATGCAGCAAGGCGATGACCGCCGACACGCCCATCTTCGGATCGCGGAAGCGCACCGAGATGTAGGCGATGATGAGCAGCAGAGATACGAAGAACGCGATGCAGGAGCTCTGGATGACGCTGGTTCCCCAGTCCGGGCCGATGGTGGTCACCTCGAAGCTTTCCGCATCCCAACCGAACTGGTCGGCAACCTTGTTGGCCGCCGCGGCCGCGCTTTCCGCAGACGTATCGGTGGTGCGCACGAGGAAGCCGGCCTGGCCATCGGAGTCGGTGGTCTGCACCACGGCATCGGGCTCGCCGGCATCGGCAAAGGCGGAGCGCACCTGCTCGGTGGTCACGTCGTTGCCTCCCTGGTGGAACGTCACCGAGGTGCCGCCCACGAACTCGATGCCGAAGTTCACGCCGCGCACGCCCACCAGCGCCACGACCAGCACGACCGCCACGGCAGCGATGGACAGGAACACCTTGCGATAGCCCAGCAGGTTGATGTCGAGCTTGATGAAGCGGCCGCGTACGTCATGACGGGAGGAAGCAGGCTTCTCGCCCTGGAAGTACGGGGCGGCCTCCTTGCAGTCCTTAACGCCCCAGAAGCCAGGGTGCTTGGCGATGCACTTCGGCGCCAGCAGGCGGATGATGGGCGCCTTGAACAGCAGCATCATGACGATGTCGCAGATGATGCCGAGCGCCAACGTCAGACCGAAGCCCTTGACCGAGGCGCTTGCCAGGAAGAACAGCGTGAGCGCCGAGACCATGGTGACCAGGTCGGCGTCGATGGAGGTGAGGATGCCGTGGCGTACGCCGGTGACGGAGGCGGCGCGGACGCTGCGGCCCATGCGGATCTCCTCGCGGAAGCGCTCAAGGGTGAGGATGGAGGAGTCCGCCGCCATGCCGATGGTCAGCACGACGCCGGCGATGCCCGCCATGGACAGGCTGAACAGGCCGAAGTGCGACAGCAGGGCCAGAATGCCCAGATACAGCACGGCGAACACGGCCATGGCGGCCGCGGTGATCAGGCCCAGGCCCTGGTAGAACACCAGCAGGTACAGCATGACCAGCGCAAGGCCGATGGCCGCCACCAGCACGCCGGAGGTTAGCGCGTCCTGACCGAGCGTCGGGCCGACCACCTGCGACTGCGCGTACTCGAAGCTCACAGGCAGCGAGCCGGACTCGAGCACCGTCTCCATGGAGGAGGCTTCCTCCTTGTCGTAACCGCCGGTGATGGAAACCTGGCCGCCAGTGATCTCGGACTGCACGGCCGGCGCGGACTGCACCTCGCCGTCAAGGATGATGACGATCTTGCCCTTGGTGCTGGCCAGGTCCTTCGTGGCGTCGGCGAAGGCCTTCGTGCCCTCGGAATCAAGGGAGATGTTGACCGAGTAGTCGGTGCCGGTCTCGGAGGCGCGGCCGATATCGACCTTCGTGATGTTGCTGCCGGTGATCAGCGGCGTGTACGTGCCCTCCTCCACAGTCAGATGCTCGGTCTTGCCGGACGGCAGCGTGTTGCCGAAGTCGTCGGTGATGGTTCCGCTGGAGCCATACTGGCCGTTCTCGATCTTGGTTTTCACGTCCTCATCGGTGAACGAATCCAGGCGGGCGAATTCCAGCTTGCCGGTTTTGCCGATGGTGGACAGCGCCGTCTCCGTATCGGACAGGCCGGGGATCTGCACGAGAATCTGGTCGGTGCCTTGCAGCTGCACCACGGCCTCGGAGGCGCCGAGCGCGTTGACGCGCTGCTCGATGATGGCGCGCGACTTCTCCATATCCTCGGAGGTCACGGCGTCGCCGTCGGTGCTTTTCGCCGACAGCACCACCGACAGGCCGCCTTGGATGTCCAGGCCCTGGTTGATCTTTTCCTGCGGAGGGGTGAACATGAAGATGGACCCCAGCACCAAGACGGTGGTCAGCACCAACAGCCAAACGTTGCGGCGGTTGGCATTGCCGCCCTTCTTCTTGGCCTTGGCGTTTTGCACTTTCGCCATGCGAGCTTCTCCTAGCCTTGCAAACCATAGGACGGCCCTGGCGGGCCGTCCCTTCCGTGGCGGCGTTGGTCGCCACCATATATACCCTAACTTTCGCATTTTCCCACAATCGAGGAGAATGCGGAAGCATCAAGGAGCGGGAATCCGCCCGAGCATTATATTAGTAATCCTTGGCGGCCGGGCTGTTCATCCACTCCTCGTAGAACTGCTCGTACTCACCGGCCAGCACGGCCTCACGGGCGCGACGCATGAGATCGAGCAGGAAGTGCAGGTTGTGCACCGACAGCAGGATGGCGCCGAGCATCTCGTTCTGCTTCACCAGGTGGCGCAGATAGGCTCGCGTGTAGTTTAGGCACGTCGGGCAGGTGCAGCTGTGGTCGAGCGGCGTGAAATCGCGCGTGAACTTCGCGTTGCGCATGTTCATGCGGCCCGTGCTGGAAAACGCCGTCCCCATGCGCGCGGTGCGGGTGGGCAGCACGCAGTCGAACATGTCGACGCCCTCGCGCACGGCGCGCACAAGCGTGGTGGGGTTGCCGACGCCCATCAGGTAGCGCGGACGGTCCTCGGGCAAGGCGCGGGCCACCTGGCCGAGCGTCTCGAACATAGTCTCGTGGTCTTCGCCCACCGAATAGCCGCCGATGCCGAAGCCGCCGAAGCGGCGCCCGCCCGCGGCCAGGCTCTCGTCCTCGATCTCGCGCAGGCGGCGGATGCTCTCAAGGCGCAGGTCGAGCTCCATGCCGCCCTGCACGATGCCGAACAGCGTCTGATCGGGGCGTTTGTGCGCCGCCAGGCAGCGGCGCGCCCAGTTCGCCGACAGATCCACGGCGTTGGCCACGAAGCTGCGCTCGGCCGGGTACGGCGTGCACTGATCGAGCTGCATGGCGATGTCGGCGCCGATCTGCTCCTGGATGCGCATGTTGGACTCAGGCGTCCAGCGCACGTAGCTTCCGTCGTAGATGCTGCGGAACGTCAGGCCGTCGGCGTCGAGCTTCAGCGTGTCAGCCAGGGAAAACACCTGGAAGCCGCCCGAGTCGGCGAGCATGGGGCCATCGTAGTTCATGAACTTGTGCACGCCGCCGGCCTCTTCCACCAAGTCGGCGCCGGGGCGCATGGACAGGTGGTAGGTGTTCGCGAGCACCACCTGGCTGTTCAGCTGGTGAAGCTGATCGACCGTGATGCCCTTGACCGTGGCCGACGTGCCGACGGGCATGAACATAGGGGTGTGGAAGGTGCCATGCGAGGTTTCGTACGAAAGCGCGCGGGCATGGCCGCAGGTGGCCTCGATGGTGCAGTCGAACAGGGCCATGGGCTAGTCCTCCATCCCGTTGATGACGAAATCGGTGCCGCCGGAGCGGCCCGCCTCCTCGAGCGTCTTCGCGCCGCCGGCCTGGCCGTCGGCGATGCCGCTGGCCGCAAGCACGCGCTCGCGCGCCGCTGCCGGCACGATGGCGTCACTGACGCCTTGCGCCGGGTCGGCGCATTCGGGCAGGGTTTCCACCCAGTCCGCGAACTTCTCCATCGAGCCGTGGCGCACGCTGAACACCTCGAAGCCGACGGGGTCGATCAGGAAATCTGTGACCAGGAAGCCCTCGCAGCCCAGCTGGCATGCGGCCAGGTCCTCCTTGGTGTTGTTGCCGACCATGAGCACGTCGCGGCCTTCGACGCCCGCAGCGGCAAGGTTCTCCGCGTAGTAATCGGGCTTGGGCTTGACGGCGGTGGAGTTCTCGAACGTGGTGATGCGCGAGAACACCGCCGGGTCGATGCCGGCCCAGCGCAAGCGCCATTCCACGGCGCGGCGAGGGAACATCGGCATGGTGGCCAGCACCAGCGGATAGCCCTTGGCGGCAAGCGCCTCGATGGCACACGCGGCGGCGGGGTTGGGCTTCACGTCGGCGCCCAGTTCGCCGAACTCGTTCTCGTAGAAATCGCCGATGGCGGCGAGCAGCGCGTCTGCGGTGACGCCCTCGGGCAGATCGATGCAGGCCAGGAACTCGGGCCAGAACGACTCGGAGTTCGCATGGCCGGAATCGTTGGTGGCCATGGCGGTGATGCCGCGCTTCATGCCGGCCATGAACTGGTCGGGGGCGATGCCCATGCGCGCGACGTAGCCGCCAAGGGCGCGGAAATAGCTCTTCATGAAGACGTCGACGTCCATGGGCAGCAGCGTGCCGTCAAGATCGAAGAAGACGGCACGGAAGGTTCGTTTCTCCATACGTCATACCTTTCTGCAGATTGCCGCAGGTGGGGATAGTTTTTGTCTGCGTGGTAGTATAGGGGAAGCGCCGCGTTGGCGGCGAAATGCCCATCGAAAAAGGAGTTCGCGAATGAAGTTGTTGCTGCATGCGTGCTGCGGGCCGTGCTCGCTCGAGCCGACGCGCCTGTTGAAGGCCGCGGGGCACGACATAACCATTTACTACGCGAACTCGAACATCCATCCCGCCGAGGAATACGAGCACCGGCTGGCAACGCTGCGCGCATGGGCCGCAGATGCGGGGTTCGAGGTGCTGGAAGGCCCCTACGACCCGGCAACATGGGAGGCGTGCGCCGGCCGCATCGGAGACGCCGCGATCGCCGAGGTCGAAGGTGCGCGGGCGAAGGCTGGCGTGGAAGGCGAGTGCGCCGGCGAAGGCGGGGGCACGATCGAGGGCCCCGATGACGCCTCCGACGGCCGGTGTAAGACGGTTACCGATACAGAGAAGGAAGCCTTTGCGGACATCTCAATGCCAACGGCAGTGACTACAACGGCCAGCGGTTGCGCCGATGAAGTTGCTTCCGATAGCCGGTCTAGGTCGGTAACCGATACGAATCAAGGGGACGTTTCCCCTGCTGGCGCTCCCCTTTCCGCAAGTACCGTGAACGGCGCCGCGGCTCGTGCCGCCGTGCTGTCTGTCGACCCCGTGCGCAAGGAGGCGCGTTGCCGCACCTGCTACCGCCTTCGCCTGGAGGAAACCGCGCGAGTAGCCGCAGAACGCGGGTTCGAGGGCATCGGCACCACGCTCTCGGTAAGCCCCTATCAATATACGCAGGTCATCCGCGAGGAAGTGGAGCGCGCAGCGGCGCAAGCCGGGGTCGCGCCCGTGTTCGAGGACTTCCGCCCCTACTACGACGAGGCCACGCGCGAAAGCCGCGAGCTGGGCATGTACCGGCAGAACTTCTGCGGTTGCCGCATCAGCGACCTGGAAGCGGCCGCCGAACGCGCCGAGCGCAAGGAGCAGCGCGCCGCCGCAAAAGCCGCCGAACGCGCAGCCCACGCCGATGAGCGCGCAGCCGAGGAAGCCGCACGCGCCGCGCATAAAGCCGAGCGCGCAGCCTACGACAAGAAGCAGGCACGCAAGCGCGCCATCCTGAAAGCCCTACGCGAACAGGGGAAATAGCAGCCGAACTTCATCGGCCTAGCGAGTGGCCCACGCCCATGGGCGCATCCGAACACGCAAACGCAAAGCGGCAGAGAACGATTGTATGCCTGCACCCCAAAGCTAGAAGTGCGATCGTTTGTCCTCGTCTTTGCATCATGCCTGGCCCCAAGACCCTCGCAAAACAAGAATGCCTTCCGTCTCTCTTTGCCCGAAAAACGGAAGGCATTTCATTCTTTCCCCTTACGATGCAGCCTTTATGCAGGGCACCCGAACGATAAGACGCAGCTGAAACCCTTTCGCCAGCCTCTTCCCTCTTAAACGAATGCTAGCGGATGAACATGGCATCGCCGAACGACAGCATGCGGTAGCGCTCCGCGATGGCGTGCTGATAGGCGTTCATGATGTTCTCGCGAGTGCTGAACGCGCTGACCAGCATCATGAGCGTGCTGCGCGGCACATGGAAGTTCGTGACCAGGGCATCCACCACGTGGAACGTGCTGCCCGGCAGCAGATACAGACTGGTAGCATCGCGGTCGCGCGCGGTGATGGCGCCGGCACCGTCGTCAGCCGACGGATCCCAAGCGCTTTCCAAGCTGCGCACGCTCGTGGTGCCCACAGCGATCACGCGGCCGCCGTTGGCGTGCGTGCGGTTGATGGCGTCGACCGTCTTCTGCGGCACGGTGTAGAACTCGGTGTGCATCTTATGGGCCAGCGGGTCCTCCTCGTCCACGATGCGGAACGTGTCAAGGCCCACCTCAAGCTAGACGGTTTCCCAATCGATGCCCTTCTCGCGCAGGCGCTCGATCAGCTCGGGCGTGAAATGCAGGCCCGCCGTAGGCGCCGCCGCCGAGCTTTCGCGACGGGAATACACCGTTTGGTAGAGCTCCTCGTCGCCGGCGTAATGCTTGATGTAGGGCGGCAGCGGCGTATGCCCCACCGCGTGAAGCGCTTCGTCAAGCGAGGGATACGTGGTGGTCAGACGCGCTACGCGCTCGCCGCGCTGGGCGCCCTCGGCCCAGTCGACAATCTCGGCGGACAGCGCGACGTTGCCTTCGCCATCCGTGAAATCCACCACCGCGCCGCTGCCGGGCTTCAAGCGCTTGCCCGGGCGCACAAGCACCTCCCAGATGGCCTGCTGGTTTTCGCCGGGAGCAGGCTGGCCGGGGATATGGGGCACGTCGGCATACGGCTGCGCCTTGGAGCCCACAAGCTGGCGAAGCAGGAACACCTCGGACTGCCCGCCCGTGCCGCGCTTCGCGCCGAGCAGACGCGCCGGCAAAACGCGCGTTTCATTCGCCACCAGCAGATCGCCGGGTTCCAGATAATCGATGATGTCGCGGAAGATGCGGTCCTCGATCGCGCCGGTTTCGCGGTCCATAACCAGCATGCGGCACGCATCGCGCACCGCCGCCGGCTCCTGCGCGATAAGCTCCTGGGGAAGATCGTAATCGAAATCGCTCGTTTTCATCGAGATGCTCCTTGTCGCACGCCCGGCAAATTTCGCCGGGCATATAAAAGGCCGCGCCGCGCGCAGCCGAATTGCTTTCGAACAGGCAGATTATACGCCAGCCGAAGGACTTTTCACGCACGTGCGAAAAGTCCGCATGCACTGCGCAGCAAGCTGGCGACAATTTGCTTCGGAGAAGCTGCCGCGCAATCGCGCATCCTGAAGCAGCAACACGGACGGAGCGCCCCTCCGCTGCCGGAGCCGCCACCGCCGCGACGCAAAAACGCGCGGAGCGAAACCGGTTTCCCGGATTCGCTCCGTGAAGTTCGCCGAGGCCGAAAAAAGCCCCGTTTGCGCAACGGGGCTTTATTTCGCGTCTGACCTGGCGTCTTAAACGTTGAACTTAAAGTGCATGACGTCGCCGTCCTGCACCACGTACTCCTTGCCTTCCTGGCGCAGCTTGCCGGCATTGCGGCAGCCCAGCTCGCCGCCCAGCTCCACGTAGTCGGCGTACGATGCGGTTTCCGCCTTAATGAAGCCGCGTTCGAAGTCGGAGTGGATGACGCCGGCGGCCTGCGGGGCCTTCGCACCGATGGGGATGGTCCAAGCGCGCGTTTCCGTTTCACCGCTGGTGAAATAGCTTTGCAGGCCCAGCAGCTTGTAGGCGCTGCGCACCAGACGCGCCAGGCCGGACTCCTCAAGGCCCATGGCCCCCAAGTACTCCTTCGCCTCGGCGGGGTCGAGCTCGGCCAGGTCGGCCTCGACCTTCGCGGAGATCGGCACCGGCTGGCAGCCGTCGATCTCGGCCAGGTCGGCGTCGAGCGCGTCCTCGTCCACGTTGGCGATGTAGAGGATGGGCTTCATGGTAAGCAGATGCAGGTCGTAGATGGCCGCCTGCTCGTCCTCGTCCAGATTCAGCGTGCGGGCGCGATGGCCTTCGTTGAGGCCCTCGAGCACCTTCTTCGCAACCTCGAGCTTCTTCACGCCGGCCTTGTCGCGCTTCGCTTCCTTCTCCAGGCGCGGGATGGCCTTGTCAAGCGTTCCCATGTCAGCCAGGATCAGCTCGGTTTTGATGGTCTCAACGTCCGAGCTGGGGTTCACGCGGCCATCGACGTGCACGACGTCCGGGTCGCTGAAGAAACGCACGACTTCGCAGATGGCATCGGTTTCGCGGATGTTCGCGAGGAACTGGTTGCCCAGGCCCTCGCCCTGGCTGGCACCTGCCACCAAACCGGCGATGTCGACGAACTCGACCGTTGCGGGGACGATCTTGGCAGGATGATCGATCTCGGCCAGCTTCTCCAGGCGATCGTCGGGAACGGGAACGATGCCGACGTTGGGCTCGATGGTGGCGAAGGGGTAGTTGGCTGCCAGACCGCCCTTGTTCGTGAGGGCCGTGAACAGCGTGGACTTGCCGACGTTGGGCAGACCCACGATACCGATGGAAAGCGACATGCTGAAACTTCCTTAACTAGTGAATACACGTGCTCTCAATAATACCGCAAACAACGCCACAACGCGATGCCCCGCCGAGCGCGCGCCAGACGGAGCGAAAACCCGCACAGATCGCATAGCGCATGGTCGCCTGTCACGGCCCCATCAAAGTTCTGGGTGGTTTTGCAAGCACTGAAATATTACCTTAGCAGTTCACATTCTCCTGACCAGGCATTTTGAAATCCCTCATTCGCCCTTTCACCAAATTCGCGACCAAAACCGCCCAGAACTCCGAACTCATGGCAAATTCAGCGCCCGAAATCTGCAAAACAACCCAGAACTAGCCCCCTTGCAACAGTTGCGTCACAAAGCGGTGCAAACGATTGCGCAGCTGCGCGTTTGCCCATACCATCGATATATGGAAACCAAAGGCACCGCGCGCACGGGCGCTGCGGGCCATCACAGCGAGAGGGGTTTCTCATGAGCAAGTACGAAGGAACGCAAACCGAGAAGAACCTGCAGGCCGCCTTCGCCGGCGAGTCGCAGGCAACGAACAAGTACACCTATTTCGCGTCGGTAGCGAAGAAGGAGGGCTTCGAGCAGATCGCCGAGATCTTCCGCAAAACGTCGGCCAACGAGCAGTACCACGCCAAGATGTGGCTGCGCGAGCTTGAGGGCATCGGCTCCACGGCGGAGAACCTCGAGGACGCCGCAAACGGCGAGAACTTCGAGTGGACCGACATGTACGAGGGCTTCGCGAAGACGGCCGAGGAGGAAGGCTTCCCCGAGCTGGCAGAAAAGTTCCGCCAGGTCGGCGCCATCGAGAAGCACCACGAGGAGCGTTATCGCGCGCTGCTGCACAATTTGGAAACCGCCCAGGTATTCGAGAAGAGCGAGGTCAAGGTGTGGGAGTGCCGCAACTGCGGCCACATCGTCGTAGGCACCAAGGCGCCCGACGTCTGCCCCGTATGCAATCACCCGCAGGCATTCTTCGAGATCAACGCCGAGAACTACTAGGAAGCATGCGTAACACCGGCATCCGTCTGAGCAGGGAAAACAGTAGCCAATAGAACGTCAAGCGCGGCGCAAACAGCCGTTTACGGAGCAATCAGGATACGCGAAGGTACGTTGCGTCAGGGTGTCTGCCCCGCACAATCCTATCG
>NZ_CAKTYH010000014.1 GCF_934632265.1 uncultured Senegalimassilia sp. | reverse complement strand
ATCTACAGCAACGCCAGCGTGCTGGGCGGCGAGACCGTCATCGGTGAGGGCTCGATCATCGCCGGCAGCGCGTTCGTCATCTCCAGCGTGCCCGCGGGCAGCCGCGTTTCCCTGAAGAACCAGGAAGTGAACGTGCGCACGCCCAACAAGGACCACGCCAAGTGCTGGGAGATTTAAGCGGCGAACGTATGCGCCGCAGGGCGTCGGGCGCCTTCGCGCCCGCTCGAGCCTAAGGGCCGGGCTACGAAAGAAGCAACGCCACCAGGGCCGACCCCGCGATGCGCGGGATCGGCCCTGCTTCGTTCGTGCCCCGACACGCTCAGCGGCCGTCCCCCCCCCGAAGGCGAACGCCTGGGGGTCGGCCCTACTTTGTTTGCACCCCGATACGCCCACAACCGAGCTTTCGAGCTTGCGAATCCGCTTTCTTTGCCATCCGTTACGCCAAACCATCGATACGTCTGCGTTTAATCGGGGCATGTCTAAGTAGCAACGCAAGAGCTATCCGCATTTTCCCAGGCCACAGGCTCGTGCAAGATATCTATACCGCGACCAACCCCAACTAAACGCAGACGTATCGCCTTATTCGGTCACGCAGGCGGCCCAGCCTCCAGACTAGCAGCCGCAACCGCCCATGTATGGACCCCGCACAGGCAAAAAGAAACCCCGCGTGAGCGGGGTTTCTGAACCGCTTTCCATTTCTTGGTGCGCGGGGCTTCTGGGGTTAGCGGATGAACTTCGCTAGGACGCGGGCGAGTAGGCTGGGCTTCTCGGGGCGTCGCTGGATGCCGGAGTGGCTGGGCGCCTGCATGGGCTCGTTGATGACCTGCGCCTTCACCGGTACGGGCTGGGCTGCCGGCTCGGCAGGCTTGGGCGCAGCCTGCGGCTTGGCCGTGGCCTCGGCGGGCTTGGGTGCCGTTTGCGGCTTCGGCGCCGGCTTCTCGGCCGGCTTCGCGGCGGCTTCCACTTCGGCGGCCTTCGCGGCGGCCTCGGCCTCGATCGCGGCCTTGCGGGCGGCTTCGGCCTCACGGGCAGCCTCTGCGGCGGCGGCTTCCGCTCTCGCTGCAGCCTCCACCTTGGCTTCAGCCTCGGCCATCTGCGCCTGGCGCTGCTCGTTCATGAGCTTGCGGGAGTTCGCGCTGCGCGCGGCCTTGGCCTCGGCTGCGGCCGCGCGGGCGCGCTGCGCCTCCTTGATGAGGAAGTCCTGCGACTCGAATTTCGGCTCGTCGGGCTTGGCAAGCTCGCCGAGCTTGGTGTAGGTTCCGTCGGCCTTCAGCTCGCGCAGCTTCGCCGTATCGCGCAGGCACGTGTCGATGTAGTCGAGCACCTGGTTGCGCAGCTCCTTATCAAGGATGGGCCAGGCGATCTCCACGCGCTTCTCCATGTTGCGCGTCATAAGGTCGGCGCTGGACAGGAAAATCTTGATGTCCTCGCGCGGGCCGAAGCCGTAGATGCGGCTGTGCTCGAGCAGACGGCCCACGATGGAGACCACGCGGACGTTGTCGGTGTAGCCGGGCACGCCCGGGACCAGGCACGATATGCCGCGCACGAGCAGCGTGACCGGAACGCCGGCCTGGCTGGCCTCGGCGATCTTGACGATGATGTCCTTGTCGGTGACGCTGTTGGTCTTGAAGAACAGCCCGCACGGCTTGCCTTCGCGCGCAAGGGCGATCTGCTTGTCGATGTTCGCGATGATGCCGGGCTTGATCTGCAGCGGCGCCACGGACAGGATGTCGTAGTTGTCCGAGGCGTTCTCCAGCTGCATGTTGCGGAAGAATTCGGTGGCGTCGCGGCCGATGGTCTCGTCGGCGGTGATGAAGCTCAGGTCGGTGTAGAGCTTCGCTGTCTTCTCGTTGTAGTTGCCCGTGCCCAGCTGCGTGATGTACTGCAGGCCGTTATCGGTTTGGCGCGTGATGCAGCAGATCTTGCTGTGCACCTTGTAATCGCGGAAGCCGTAGATGACGTTGCAGCCGGCCTCCTCGAAGCGCTGCGACCACTCGATGTTGTTCGACTCGTCGAAGCGGGCGCGCAGCTCGAACAGCGCCGTGACCTGCTTGCCCGATTCGGCGGCGGCGATGAGCGCCTCGGCCAGGTGCGACTGGCGGGCCAGGCGGTACAGCGTGATCTTGATGGAGATGACGGTGGGGTCGGCAGCGGCCTCGCGCAGCAGCTGCACGAACGCGTCCATGGACTCGTAGGGGTAGCTGAGCAGCACTTCGCGCTCGCAGACCTGCTCGATGATGGAGCGGTTGCGGTCAAGGCATGCCGGCCACTGCGGGGTGAACGGGGAGTTGGACAGCGCCATGCGCTCCTGCTCGGGCAGGTTGCTGCCAAGGCCCCAGGTCCAGCTCATGTCGAGCGGCACGCTGGTGACGTAGGTCTGATGCGGCTTGAGGTTCAGACGGTCGAGCAGAAGCTCCTGCAGCACGCTGGAAAGCGGGCGCTCGGACTCCAGGCGCACCGGCGCCAGGCGGCCGCGCTTCTTCAGGATGCGCTTCATGTGCTCGCGGTAATCCTCGTCGGACTCGTCGGTGTTCTCCGTGGCGTCCAGGTCGGCGTTGCGCGTGACGCACAGGACGTTGGTGTGTTTGACGGTGTACATGCTGAACACCTGCTCGGCGGTCATCTCCACCGCGTGCTCGAGCAGGATGAACTGGAAGCCCTCGCCCGGCAGCTTGATGACGCGCGCGCACTGGCGCGGCATGGGCAGGATGCCAACGGTGACGCCCTCGGCGCCCAGGTTCTCGCTTTCCTCGGCGGAGGGGTGGATCTTCGCGGCTTTGACGGTTTTGCCGTCCTTGGCCTTGTCCTTCTTCTTGGGCTTCTTCGGACCCACTTCCTCGTCAAGGCGCACGATGACGTAGAGCGACCCGTTCTCCAGGTGGGGGAAGGGGTGGCGCGAGTTGATGATCTGCGGGGACAGGAACGGCATGATGTTGGCGGCGGTGTAATCCGCCAGGAAGGCGCGCTGCTCGTCGTTGAGGTCGGCGGGGCGCAGATGGCGCACGTCGTGCGCGGCCAGGGCCTCGCGCACCTCGGCGTAGGTCTGCTCCTGCACCGGGTACAGCTCATGGCAGCGCTTGTGGATGGCGGAGAGCTGCTCGGCCGGCGTCATGCCCGTCTTCGAGTCAAGGACCTGCTTCTTCAGAAGCGACAGGTCGGTCAGGCTGCCCACGCGCACCATGAAGAACTCTTGGAGGTTGGACCAGAAGATGCTGATGAAGTTGAGCCGCTCGAGCAGCGGGACGGTCTCGTCGGCGCCTTGGTCGAGCACGCGCTCGTTGAACGTGAGCCACGACAGCTCGCGGTTCTGCATGTAGGGCGTGGATCCTATATGCGATGTGGATTCGTTTGCTTTCATGGCGTTCCCTTCCCTCGACGTCATAGATGAAACGTGCGTCGGGCGATGCGTCTTCGTTGATTCGATGTGCGTGCGGCCGCTTGCGGGCGGCCAAGTGGAATCGATGATTGCATAACGTGCGACGCCGGGGTGGCGCGGTTCCCCAACAACCACGTCCCCTCAACTCATATTTTACTCTGTTTTGATGCTGCGACCGGCCGAATCCGCCACCAGGCTGGAAATAATGGGGTGAAAAAGGTAACGATTCGGTTTCATGCGGGGTTAATCCGCTTGAGGGGGTGCCGACGCGGCTCCGAGCATGCGCTCGATCAGGTACCCCTCGCGCACGCCGTGCTTGCAAATCACCAGCTTATCGGCGCCAAGGTGGCGGAACAGCTCCGCCAAGATGACGCAGCCGGGCACCATGGTGTGCACGCGTTCGGCGGAGGCCTTCAGCGCCGCATGGCCGAAGGCGGAGGGGTTCTCGCGGCAAGCGCGGAGGATCTGCTGCACCTGCTCGGCTTTGACCTCGCGCGGGCGCGTTTGCAACTCGTTGAGCTGTTGGACCAGCTTGGCCGCCGCGCGCGTGGATCCTCCCACGCCGTAGAGCGTGGGGGCCTTGTAGGGCTCGAGGCTGGGCAGCTTGCGCAGGTTGCAGCGGAACTCGCAGGCTATGGTGTCCATCTCGATGGGCGCGGGCAGGATGTTGCGGACGAAGCGCGCGAATGACGACAGCGAGCCCTGGCCCAAGCTCACGTCATCGCTGTCGACGCCGCCTTCGACGCGGGTGAGCTCGGTGGAGCCGCCGCCGATGTCGACGAGCGTGCCGCGCTCGAGCGGGGTGGAGCAGCGCGCGCCGATGAACCCGAGGTGCGCCTCGTCGCGCGCCGAGAGCAGCGTGACCGCCAGCCCGCAGCGGCGCTCGATCTGGGCGATGGCGTCGGTGCAGTTCGCGGCGTTGCGCAGCACTGCGGTTGCGAACACGTCGACGCGCTTGCAGCCGAAGTAGCGCACGCGCTTCATGTGGCTTTTCAGCACGTTGACGGCGCGGTCCACGCCGTCGGGCGTGAACACGCCGTCCTCGACGAACGCGGCAAGGCCCGCCATCACCTTGTCGTTGATGATGCTTTTGAAGTCCTTGCTGGAATAGGTGCTGCGACGATCGTCCTTCACTTCGTAGATGACAAGGCGAATGGAGTTCGACCCCAGGTCGATGACGCCGTAGGTGGGCATTGCCGTTTTCCTTCCTCGATGGCGCTGCGCGCCGGTCCCGCTTTCGATGATGCCGGCGCGTTGCGTCGGTTGCGTTTGCGATAACGCTGCCGCGTTGCGCGCAGGTCCCGCTTTGCGATGACGCTGCCGTGTTGCGTCGGCATGAAGTGAGCCTTACCCATGATAAAGGTTGTGGGCCTTCGCTTGACGTGCGCGGGCGGCGCTGACGGTTTCCGAGCGAAGATTTTACGCTCCCTTAACGTTGCAGCTTTCGGGGGGTGGGGAAGGTGATGAAGGGGCTCGGCGGCGGCCGGGTTCCCGTGAACAGGGGACGGAGGTGCGTTCGCGTTACGTTGTCGAAAGCGCGAAGATCGATTGTGAACGCACCTCCGTCCCCCTGTTCACCCGTCCCCCTGTTCACCCGTCCCCCTGTTCACCCGTCCCCCTGTTCACCGTCCCCTGCTCACGCGTCGGGGGATGGGAGGGTGACGGAAGCTTTTCGCCGAATCATGGCAGAAAATGCGAGTTTTCCGAATTTGGGAAGGCGGTTTTCGGCGAGGGGTGCCGCCAAGTGGATCGCATGCAATCGTTTGGTACGAAATCGCATGCGGTCGTTACAATCTCGGGATATGAGCGCCGTCTAACATTTGGAAAACTCACGTTCTGAGACGCGAAAGCCGGAAAACCTTCTTCCCGAGACCAATGGGGACGAAAACGTCCTGCCGGGAAGACCGACAAGGACGCATTCGACTCGCCTACTGGCTTGTGGGGACGAAGGTTTCCGGGTCTTCGGTTTCGCAGCGGGGAAGGGGCGGCCGCGAGTGCGATTGCGTTGAGGACCGCAAGTTCCGCCCAAGGGCCGCGGGATAAGCCTCGACCGGCTCGACGGTGTGCGGCACGTATGGCGAAAGTGCCGCCGGGTGGCACTGCGGCGGCTCGGCGGTGGCGGGATTCCCGTGTGGTGGGGCCCTGCCATCCCTTACAATATAAGGTATGCATTCCCTTGCGTTCCGCAGGTCGGAGACGCAGTTGAAAGGTGCCTTCCATGAAGAGCGTCGGTATTTGCAATGCCCTTCTCCGAGTGCTGCTTTCCGTGGCGCTCGTGGTCTCGTTCACGCCCATCCCCGCCAGCGCAGGCGAGGATACCGCGGTTGCGGGCGGGTCCCCCTCCACGTTGGCTGGCGATCTGGGTTCTGCGTTGCTGGAGGGCTCGGTCGATTCCGCATCGCCTGCTGGCGAGGGTGCGGGCGAAGGTGCAGGCGAAGGCGGCGATGCTGCCTCTCCCGCAGATGGTGAAACGGGCTCCAACGCCGCCGAGACGGCAGGCGATTCGGCGCAGCGCGATGCTGCCGATGCGGCGAATGACTCGGCAGAACGCGCTGCCGACGATGAGCCGGCGCAGCAGGGGGTCCTGTACCCGTTCGGCAAGCTTATGGCCAGCGGGTATGTGTACGCTTGCGATGAGCGGGGCGATCTGACGAAGCCCGTCGACGAGGACGACCCCGAGCGCAACGCCATCTCCGCGCGCGATGTCACGAACCTCATCGTCGAGTATCACGTTGCCAACATCCCCAAGGGCCTGTGCGAGGGCTCGACGAGCCTGACGTCGGTGCGGTTCGAGAACGACCGTCTGGATTCCATAGGCGATTTCGCCTTCGCCGCCTGCGCGAAGCTCTCTTTCATCAGCTTCTCGGATATGCATATCGGCTCGATCGGCGCGCAGGCGTTTGCCGGCTGCTCCTCGTTGACCAGCCTTTCCATTAAGAAGCCCGCCGAAATCGGCGCTTTGGGGGAAGCCTGCTTCATGAAAAGCGGCCTTGAGTCCACCGGTTTGGGGAATGTGAAAGGGCTGGCGTCCATCCCCGTCGACGCGTACGAAGGGTGTCAAAACCTGTCCGACACGGGCCTGGGGCAAAACCAGCAGATCGTCTCGGTCGGCAACTGGGCGTTCGCCAACTGCCCCAACCTGCACGTGACGGGCCTTGAGACGAACACAATGGTGCGCGAGCTGGGCGTAGGGTGCTTCTCCGGATCGAACCTTGACGGTGGTTTGGTTTTGCCGGGCGACTCGCAGATCGAGCGGCTGCCTAGCCGGGCGTTCGCCAACACGAACATGGACTTTGCGTACTTCCGGTGCAACCATGCGGTGTTCATCGACGTCGATACGTTCCCCAAGCGTGGGATGCAGGTGATGGTGCCGCCGGACTTGGTCCACCTGTATCGGTCGGGTTTACCTGAGCTGAATTGGGACGGCTGCAACGGCGCAACCCCCGTCAGCATTGCCGAGTGCCTGAAGGACCTTCGAATCGAGCGCGACCCTGACGTCATGGAGTACGCCGAGGATGATAAGGTTTCCCTTGCCGGCATGAAGGTCACGTTCAACCACGGTTACGGCAGGAACTCGTTCGATTACGAGGACTTGAAGAACTGCGCGTTTGCCCAGTTCATCGAGGTGTATCCCGATGACGGGTATCTGTTCCGCTCAAGCTTCCACGGGCAGCGTATCCACGTGACCTATGACGATGACGTGGTGTACCTGGACGCGTGCTCCGCCGAGCCCATGCGCGAGCGGGGCAACACCGACTTAGCGGTTGATATCCGCTACGACGGCGCGCGCTCCTCCGGGGACAGCGCGACCGGCGCGGGCCAGTACAAGCCCGGCGAAACCTGCGTAGTGGTGGCCAATGCCACCACGCCCGGCAGGACGTTCGCCTATTGGACCGACGAGGAAGGGAACATCCTTTCCGAGGACCAGTGGTACGAGTTCAAGGTGGAGCGCGACACGCTGCTGACGGCGGTGTTCGCCGACAAGGCTACGGTGGCGCCCGAGGTGCGCCTGGGCAGCGCCGACGGGCGGCAGGTCATCGGCGCGCGGGCGAGCGTTGTGGTCGACGGGCGCGACATGGGGACGAGCTTTACGACATATGCGGGCAAGCATGTGACGCTGACCTGCGAATACAATGCGGCGAAGTACCATTTCGACCACTGGGAGAGCTCGCTTGGCGGATACTATCTGGGAAGCCGCCCCGGCGACACCATCGAATACGAAGCCGTCGTCGGCGAGACGCCCGTCGCCGTGCTGGTGGAGTACGGGCAGGTCAACGTGTCCGCGAAAAGCGCGTCGGGCCTGGCGCTCGGCACGGTGAGCGGCTCGGGCACCTACGAGCTGGGACAGACCGTCGAGCTTTCGGCGATCCCGGCGCAGGGGTGCCGCTTCCTGGGCTGGATGCATCGCGGCGAGCTGCTGTCCACCGAGGCGTCGTACGCGTACCGCGTCCAGGACTTCGACGAGGTGACCGGTTGGTTCGCGTTCGACTTCTCGCAGACGTGGGTGGCCGTGCGCGCCGCGACGGCGCAGCCCGATCGGGGCAGTGTCTCCGGTGCCGGCATGTATGAGGAAGGAACCCAGGTCACGCTTACCGCAACGCCGAATGCGGGCTTCGCCTTCTCGGGCTGGTTGCGCGACGGCGAGCCCATCGAAGGCGGGGAAAAGCTGGTCGTGACTGCCGAAGGCGCCGATCAGACGGACGGGCTCGTAAAGCGGTCACCGCTTTACACCGCTACATTCGAGCCGATTTCCTGCGAGGTGAGCTACGAGCAGACGCTCGACACGGGCGGCCGAACGCTTATGGAAGGGGTGGAGGTCCCGCAGGTGACGGGCAACCTAACCTCGGAAGGCGGCCAAACGGTCACGCTTGACGCGAAGGCCCTGGGTATGCTCGATGACGACACGGCCTTCACCGGCTGGTTCGATGCCGCCACGGGCGAGCGCGTGTGCGAATCTCCCGTATACGAGTTCACGCCGGCGGGCAACGTGGCGCTGCAGGCGCGGTTTGCCCTGAAGGAAGTGGGGGTGCACATCAACCCTGCTCAAACCACCGATCATTCCGAGTCGTACGCCCATCTGCAGGTGGATGCGGCGAACTGCTATCGCAACGTCGGCGAGACCGTCCAGCTTTCCGCGACGCCCGACAACGCGCAGTTCGTGGGCTGGTACGCGGCTGATGGCGACGACTCCGTGGCCATCAGCGACCAGGCCACCTGCGAGTACGAGGTGGCGAAACCCGCGAACGAATCCGCGCAGGTAGAGCTCACGCCCTGGTACTCGGCGATTCCCGCGAGCGTGGTGCTCAGTGTCGCCGGCACCGACGAGGACGGCAACGCCCCGGGCTACTTCCTGACCTCGGGCCTGTACGGCGTCGGCCAGCAGGTGACGGTGAACGCGGTGCCCGAGCCGGGCTACGTGTTCGACTACGCCACCGACGCGCTGGGCAACACGGTCCCCGCGGCGTCCGATGGCTCGTACACGTTCCTTTTGACCGGCGATACCGAGCTGGTGGCGCATTTCCGCGTGGCCGAAGATGAGTTCGAGGCGTTCGAAGCGCTCCAAATCGCCCTGCTTGCGGTGTTGGGCACGGTAGGGATCGTGGCCGCCGTGTACGGCCTGGGCGAGATTGTGGACCCCATCATCGCGCAGGCCATGATCGACATCGCCGGCGCCGAGACCATTGAAGAGCTGGCCCAGATCGGCAAGAACGTCCTCAAAGAGATCAAGGACATCTTCGATCACCATAAGCACGACAACGACCCGAACAAGCCCCACGGCGACCATTCGGTCGAGATCTTGACCACCGCCCAACCCGCGGAGGGCGGCATCGTGCGCGGCGGCGGCGTCCACTTCGAGGGTACCATCGCCGAGCTCGAGGCCATCCCCAATCCGGGATACCGCTTCGTGTGCTGGAAGGAGAACGGCGTCGAGCGCTCCGTCTCGCAGCGCATGCAGATCCGCATCACCGACGCCACGCCCGAGGTGGTGGCCATGACGGCGGTGTTCGAGCGCAACGTGCGCATCACCACGTCCGCCGAGGTGACGGGCGTCGACGCCGGCATCCCCACCGGCTGCAACGCCACGCCCGACGTGCAGACGCCGCGGCAGGGCCAGGAGGCGAAGGTCATCGCCACGGAAGGCGAGGGCTACGCGTTCGTCGGCTGGTTCCAGGACGGCATCGAGGTTTCGAAATCTCCCGTCTACGTGTTCACCGCCGAGCTCGACAGGCACCTGGTGGCGAAGTTCCGCAAGGCCGACCGCACCATCGTGGTGGGCGCCGACCCCGACGAGGGCGCGCAGGTGCTCTGCGACGGCGTGCCCGTGGAGGGCGGCGTGGTCAGGGCCGCCGATGGCGACATCCTCACGTTCACGGCGGTGCCTTCGGCGCGCGCCGACGACCCAGGCAAGAAGTACAAGCTGGTGGAATGGCGCAAAACCGACGATTCAGGGCGCACCGTCATCGACCGCGGTGATGTGTGCGAGTATCGCGTGGACGGTAACGGGCGCGTCACGGCCGTGATGGACGGCAAGGACGCCCATTCCGTTCGCGCGGCAGCCGACCCCATCGAGGGCGGGACGGCTGTGCTCAAAAACGGCGAAAGCGTCGGCGAAGTGCTTGACGTTCCCGAAGGGGAAAGCGTCACCGCCACGGCGCAGCCCCGCGAGGGTTACCTGTTCGACGGCTGGTATATCAGCTACGGCGCCGCCGATGTGGCGCCTACCTTCGCTTCCCACGACCAAACCTATACGTTCGCGCCGGTGGCCGACTGCACGGTGACCGCTCGCTTCCAGCGCCTGTGCAAGGTGAGCGTGGTGGCCGAGCCCGTCGACCAGCTTGCCGGCAAGTACACGGTGACCGGCGACGGCTACTGCGAAAGCGGCAAGCCCGTCACGCTGTCCGTGAAGCTTGCCGACGACGTGCGCGACAAGTTCACGTTCAAGGGCTGGTACCTTGGCGATTCCGGGGTTCCCATGGGAACGGACCCCGACCACCTTGAGCTCACCCCCGAGCAGGACACGGTGGTGCGCGCGGTGTTCGTCCCCAAGCGGTACCGCATAAGCGTGGAGACCGATTCGCACCTGGTCGAACGCGGCACCGTCGAGATCGAGGGGCATCCCGGCGTGGACGCGGTCATGGTGGAATACGGAAGCGCGGTTACCATCAAGGCGAAGCCGAACGAGGGCTTCCGGTTCGCCCATTGGAAGGACGGCAAACGCAAGAAGCATCCCGAGCAGCAGCTGACCGTGCGCGTGACGGAGGACCAGACGTACAAGGCGGTGTTCAAGGGCGCGGAGCCCGAGGTGGTGATCGCGGCCGACACGTGGCTCGGCGGCACGGTCACCTGCAACGGCATCGAGGTCACCCCGACGACCGATTCCTTCTCGCTGGGCCAGACGCTGCATTTGAAGGCCGAGCCGAAGACGGGGTACTTCTTCTGGGGCTGGTACGTCAACGGCATCTTCACCAGCCTTGATATGGAATGCGACGTGGTGGCGAAGGGGCTGACCGCCAAATCGGAGCGGTGCACGGTCACGGCGGCGTTCAAGCCCTACGAGGTGGTTTGCCTGCCCGTGGCAAGCCCCGCCGATGGCGGGTCGGCGCGGGCCAGCCGCGTGTTCACCGAGCGCGGCGCGGAGGTCGCGCTCAAGGCGCAGGCGGCGCCCGGGTACGAGTTCGCGGGCTGGTATTCGGCAGCCGGCAAGCTGGAGTCCTTTGAGTCGGAGTTCACGTGCCGCCTGATGCGCAGCCACGTGCACGTGGCGCATTTCGAGGAGCGCTCGTACGAGGTGTCGGCGGCGCCGGCGGTGGCCGATGAGGACGGGAACTTGGTCGAGAACCGGTCGGCCGGCTGGGTCGAAGGCGCCGGGACGGTGGGCGCCGGCTATTCGGCGAACCTTTCCGCGCATGCGCTTTCGGGCTATACATTCGAATACTGGGCCGATGCCAAGGGCAACGTGGTGAGCCGCGATGCGGACTATCGCTTCGTGCCCGCTAGCGATACGAAGCTGTCCGCCGTGTTCGCCGCCAAACAGTTCACCGTGAACGTTTCCGCAGGTGAAGGCTATGGCAGCGCCACGGGCTCGGGCACCTATGCCGCGGGCGAGGTGGCGTGCGTCAGCGCCATCCCGGCCGCCGGGGCGCATTTCATCGGCTGGTTCAGCGGCGGCGCGTGCCTGTCCACCGACGCCACGTACCGCTTTCCGGTGAGCGCGGACATCGACCTGGAGGCCGTGTTCGGCATGGGGTCGTTCACGGTGAGCACCATCGCCTCCCCGGCGGAGGCGGGCTACGTGAGCGGCTTCGGCGGCTTCGACGAGGGGCAGCGCACCACGCTGTCGGCCACGGCCAAGCCCGGCTACACCTGCGATTGCTGGCGCGATGCGCAGGGCGCGCAGGTCAGCGGCCTTCCTGAGTGCACGGTTACCGTCACGGGCGATGCCGCGTACACCGCGTGCTTCACGCGCAACTCCTACGGCGTGGCGCTGAGCTCGAACGTGGAGGGCGTGGGCGAGCTGTCAGGCGAGGGCGTGTACGAGTTCGGCCAGGTTGTGCACATTCAGGCGCGGCAGACCGACGATCGCCGCTTCGTCGGCTGGCAGCTGGTGGGTGCCGACGGCTCGAAGACGCATTTCGCCGACGATGCGGATACGTGGTTCGTGCTCGACGATGACCTGGTCGAGGCCCTGGACGACGGCGTGCTGGAGCTTGAGGCGCAGTTCGCCGACCCGTACGAGGTGGCGGTCAAGGCGACCCCGGTAGTGAAGGGCAAGTCCACGAACCGCCGTTGCCGCGTGCAGGGCACCGGCGCCTATGAGGCGGGGGAGACCGTCACGCTCAACGCCGTCGCGGGCCTGGGCTACCGGTTCGTCGGGTGGACCTCCGACAGGGAGGGGTATTTCGTGGTCAGCACCGACGAGGTGCTCAGCTTCGAGGCGAAGTCCGATGTGATGTACTACGCGCAGTTCGAGGCGGACGGGCAGGTCACCATCACCGCGTCCCAAAGCTCCATTTTGCGCGGAAAGGCATTCCTGACCAGCGGAAACGGTTTGACCAGCGCTACGAAGACCTTGGACAAGGGCGATCCGTTCGTGGCCGTGGCCATCCCGTGGGCAACCTATCGCTTCTCGCATTGGATCGACGATGCGGGCGCCATCTTGAGCTACAACGCCGTGTACGTGGGCGTCGCCCAGCAGGATATGCAGCTGACGGCGGTGTTCTACGACGCGGGCTTCGATCTGCAGGTTGACACGTATCCGGCCAGCGCGGGCTTCTCCACGGTGGTCCCCTTCACCGGCGACGGCTACCTGACGGCAACGTGGATGGCGACCATCCCGTTCCCCGGTTGGAGGTTCCGCTACTGGATCGATGAACGCGGAGCGCCGGTGGGCTTCAGCCCGATCATCGTGCGGCCGGCGGTTGCGAACAAGACCTACACGGCGTACTACGTAAGGGATTCGTGGAACGTCGTGGCGGTCGACCCGCGCGACGGCGGGCACATCGATGGCTCGTCGGAAAACGATGAGTGGGGATGCGCCGTGGTCGAAAAGGTGGAGAACGGCTCCTCGTGCACGTTGCGTGCCGTGCCCGATAAAGGCTACGTCTTCGACGGCTGGTATGCGATCGGGAAGGATGGCGCCGCGGGTTCCAGGCCGGTGAGCACCGACGCGGCTTGGACGTTCACGCCCGAAGACGACGTGACGGTGACGGCGCGGTTCGCTGAGGCGCCGAAGCATGAGGTGAAGGCGTCGGCGATCAACGGCACCGTGGATCCGGCCAGCGCGGACGTGCCCCAGGGCGGCAGCGCCTCGTTCACGGCGACACCCGATGACGGGTGCTACCTGGAACGCGCGACCGTGGCCGACGTGCGCGACGGTTCGATCGCGGATTCCGTTGAGCTGGACATCGCCGATTACCAGGGCGGAAGCTACCGCGTTACCTTGAATGGCGTCGACGCGCCGCAGAGGCTGGCGTTCTCGTTCGCCCGCGCGGGCCAGCCGGTGGTGAAGGCCCAGCCGCAAGGTGCCAGCGTGCATGAGGGCGAAGCGGCAACGCTTTCGGTTGCGGCCGACGCCGCTGAGGAAGTCCTTGCCCACGAGGAGGTCTCGTCCGGGGCCGCGGCGTCGCACGAGCTGGGCTACCAGTGGTTCCGCGTGTCCGATGGCGGCGAGGGCGTGGCGCTTGAGGGCGAAACGTCTGCTTCGCTGACGTTCGATCACGCGTCGGCGGCGGACGCGGGTTCGTACTATTGCCGCATCACGCAAACGTATCTGGGCACGGTGACGTCGGTTGACACCGATCGGGCCGAGGTGTCCATAGCCAAGTGGGATGACTTGGCGTTCAACGCGTGCGAGTTGCCCGTTGCGACTGCGCATAGCGAATATGTTGGGGTCATCAAGCCCGCCACCGGCGGTGCCGAGCCTTATACCTATATGGTTGCGCCCGGCAGCACGCTGCCCGAGGGGTTGCGTTTGGAAGTTGCCGAGGACGGTGCGGTGCGCATTGCGGGAACGCCGGAGAGCGCAGGGGTGTTCGGCTTCGATATCGTGTGCTCTGATTCCGCTGGTCAGACGCGTACCGCTCGCTTCGCGTTGACGGTGGCGCCGAAGAAGGTGGATATATCGTTTGCCGAGGCGAACTTCGTGTACAACGGCGAACCCCAGGCCCCCGAGCTTGAGGGCGTCCCGGCCGAGTGCGCCGATTCCGTCAAGCTGTCATTCAGGGGAACGGGCGACACCCGCTATTCCGGAAGCACCGCTCCCACGGATGCGGGCACGTACCGGGTGGTGGCAAGGTTGGCGGCGAACGGGTACGTCGGACGCGCAGTTGCCGAGTTTGCGATCGCGCAAAAGCCCGTTTCCTTCGAGATTACGGCGACTGATTGTGTCTACGACGGGAATGCCCACGGCGTGCAGGTGGATGCGCACGGGCTCGGCGAGCAGGATTATTCCGTGACGTACGAGGGCGCCGACGGCACCGTGTACGGCCCGACTGCCGAGGCTCCGCGCGACAGCGGCAGCTATGTGGCGACCGCGCGCGTTGAGAACCCGAACCTGGTCGGGGAGCAGAAGGCCTCGTTCACCATAGCGAAGGCGCCGCAGGCCATCACGGGCCCGACGTCGTACTCGGGCGTGTTCGGCGGCCCCGGCATCGTCTTGCAGAACACGGCGAAGACCCCGGTGACGTTCGAGCTTGTGAAGGACGCTGACGGCAACGCGCCTGTTTCGCTGCAGGGTTGCTACGCCACGATCAACGCCGCCGGCACCGCGCGCGTGATCGCCCGGGCGGCCGAGAGCCGCAACTACCGTGCGGCCGACGACGTGGAGCTGACCCTTTCGATCGCGCCCGCCCAGCTTCTGGTGGCGGTGGACGACGCTGAGCGTATGGAAGGGGAAAGCAACCCCGCCTTCACCAGCAGCTTGGTGAGCCGTGCGAACACGGATGGGGTGGAGGTTCGCTATTCGTGCGATGCAGACGAGAAGTCGCCGGCTGGTGACTACATTATTAATGCAAGCGTCGACAACCCGAACTTCGCCGCGACCATCGTGCCGGGCACGCTCACGGTGAAGGCGAAGCCGGAGCCCGGGCCGGGGCCTGTGGACCCGGACAACCCTGATCCGGGCCCGGATCCCGATAACCCGGAGCCGGGTCCCAACCCCGACCCCGACAATCCGGACCCTGGTCCGGGACCCGATCCCGACAACCCCGAACCCGGTCCGGGGCCTGAGCCTGGACCGGATAATCCGGACAATCCCGAACCTGGGCCGGGGCCGGAACCCGATCCCGATAACCCGCCGGCTCCGGGTCCTGGACCTAATCCCGGGCCGGATCCGGTGGATCCCGGCAAGCCCGACCCCGGCCCCGGGCCTGGCCCGAGCCCGGACAACCCGGATGGTCCTGATAACCCGGACAACCCGGACAACCCGAACGGGCCTAACAACCCGGACAACCCGAACGGGCCCGGCAAGCCCGACAACCCGGATAAGCCGGACCCGTCCGATCCGTCTAAACCGGGCTCGGATCCTGACAACCCCGGACCTGGTTCCGACAACCCCGGACCTGGTTCCGACAACCCGGACGACTCGAATTCGGGCGGCTCCGACTCGGGCAGCTCGGATGATTCCAACGGTTCGGGCAACCCTGGCGACCCGAGCTCGGATAACCCGGACGACCCCAACGGCTCGTCGTCCGGCCCCGGCTTCGCCAATGCTTCCGTAGCTGCAGCGCTTGGGCAAACGGGTGACGCTGCCGCCAAGACCGGCGCCGTGGCAACCTGCGTCGCAGCGCTCATCGCGGCGGCGGTGGCAGCCTTTGCGGCGGCCCTCGCGGCACGCCGGCGTCGCAGGTAAAGTCAACGGTTGGTTACGATTCCCCGTCGTCGCCGTTCCCGCTTCGGCGTGTGCTAGCATGAAGGAAAGGATTCCCGCCATGCTGCACGCGCCGTCGCGCTATATGGGGCCGCTAGCCGTGCGGGATGGTATCGAACACGAAGGGGAGGGCCGCCTATGCTGGAGACCGTCGATTTCTCTGAGGAACCGCTTCCGAAGGAAGAGTACAAGGCGTGCCGCGATGCGCTGACCGAGCGCTTGGTGGTGCTGCAGCAGGAGGCGCGCGCGGCAGGCGTGGGGCTTGTGGTGCTGTTCGAGGGTTGGAACGGCGCGGGCAAGGGCAGTCGCATCTCCGACCTTATGTACAACCTGGACGCCCGCGCCACCAGCGTGTACGTCACCGAGAACTTCAACGCCGTCGACGCGGCGTCGTTCGCGGGCGCCGAGCACGGCGTGGGCGGCTTCTATCCCATGATGCAGCAGTTCTGGAAGGCGCTCGGCGGCCGCGGCACCATCACCTTCTACGACCGCGGCTGGTACACCTCGGCCGTGCAGCGCATGCTCTACACCCAGTTCGGCGAGGTGAAGATCAAAAACGGCAAGGTGCTCCACCCCCGCGCCACCGTGGCGCGCGCCGTGCGCGAGGCCGCCGAGGAGCGCCACATCGATGCGCTGCGCGGCGCCCTTGCCAGCTCCGCCGACTTCGAGAAGCAGCTCACCGACGACGGCTACGTGGTGGTGAAGTTCTTCGTCCATGTGACGAAGGAGGCCCAGCGCAAGCGTCTGACGCGTCTGCGCCGCGACCCCGCCACCGCCTGGCGCGTGTCCGACGGCAAGATGGCCACCATCGGCGAATACGAGGAGGCGTACCGCCTGTACGACAACCTGCTCGAGGGCAGCGACTTCTCCTATGCGCCGTGGCACCTGATCAACGGCGAGGACAAGCGCCGTGCCAACCTCAAGATCACTGAGACGCTGGTCGACGCGCTTGACAAGGCGCTTCACGCGAAGAAGGACCCCGCCGCCCTTGCGGCGGCCGCGAAGGCGCAGGCCAACAGCGCCGGTGCGGCCGAGGAGGTCCCGCTGGAGGGTCGTTCCCCCGAGCAGCAGCTGGCCGTGGCGCAAGCCGCCGCGGCGCAGGCGGCGGCGCAGGCGGCGCACGCCCCGCGAGCGAGCCGTTTCCGCATCGTTGATAAGGTTCCCAGCCTTGACGAGGTCGATCATGGCCTGGTCCTCGACCACGAAGAGTACAAGGACCGCCTGAAAAAGCAGCAGAAGCGCCTGAACAAGCTGGAGATGGAGATGTACCAGGCGCGCGTCCCGCTCGTGCTCATGTTCGAGGGCTGGGACGCGGCGGGCAAGGGCGGCGCCATCAAGCGCGTGGCCCAGGCCCTCGATGCGCGAGCCTACACCATCTTCCCCAGCCCGGCGCCCACCAAGCCCGAGCTTGCCCACCCTCATCTGTGGCGTTACTGGACGCGCCTTCCCAAGGCGGGGCACGTGGGCATCTACGACCGCAGTTGGTACGGGCGCGTGCTGGTGGAGCGCGTGGAGGGCTTCGCCACCGACGCCCAGTGGGCGCGCGCCTACGACGAGATCAACGAGTTCGAGCAGGAGCTGGTGCGTTGGGGCGCCGTGCTGCTGAAGTTCTGGGTGGATGTCAGCCAGGAAGAGCAGCTGGCCCGCTTCCGCGCCCGTCAGGAGGACCCTGCCAAGCAGTGGAAGATCACCGATGAGGACTGGCGCAACCGCGACAAGTATCCGCAGTACAAAAGCGCGGTGGAGGACATGTTCCGCCTGACGTCCACGCCGTTCGCGCCGTGGATCGTGCTGGAATCCGACGACAAGCGCTTCGCCCGCGTCAAGGCGCTCGAGGTCATCAACGACGCGCTCGAGGTGCGGTTGCACGGCGAGTGAAGGCGCGGTAGTATTGCTTGATAACCACAATGGGTGCAGGGCGTCTGCCGGTTTAGGAGTCGGCAGGCGCATATATAGAGGAAAAGGGGTTGCATTATGGTTCCAAGTTGGACGATTCCGGTCATAGTCGCGGTCATAGTCATCGTGATCATCGGCTTCATCTTGAAGGGCTTTCTCGACGAGATGAAGAAGAAATAGGCCTAACGCGGAATGCCTAGCGGCAGTCCGAGGCGGGGGAGCGCGTCGTGCACCGTGCACGGTGCGCTCCCTTGCGTTTTCGGCTTGGCTTGCCACATCGGCAGCGGGCGGCCGCCTACGGGTCCGTGTGGGATCGGCGCAAGCGAAGGCGTGCTTTGAGGGGAGGGCGTCGCGAATGCCTGCCGGTCGGCTTTCACCGCCGCATCGCGCAGGTGCTGGGCGGTTTTTCGAACATCCTGCGTTGATTTGGGGCATTTCGCGGGCGGCGTGTCCCCCGACCTGGGGATGTTTCGTACTATGTAACAGGTAGATGAGGTTTCCGAGCTACTGCGGAGGCGTCCTTGCGTGCGTTGCGCGCTTCGACGCTTGGGAAGGCGAGAATTGTCCGAATACCAGCATAACCGCGCGCAATCGCGCGGCGCGCATGCAGCCCCGCAGGGGTACGGTCCCGTGCGGCCCGTTTCCGTCTCCCAAGGCAGGCGCAAGCCCAAGCGCTCGGGCGGCGTGTGGCGCGTGGTGTTCACCATCTCCCTCATCGTGTTCGTATGCGCCGCAGGCGCGCTGGCTTTCATCGGCTACGGCTATTGGCACGGCCAGCAGAACAACAAGCAACTCGAGCAGATCGGCTTCAACGCCCCCGATGGCGCCGCGCTTCAGCGTATGGACCTTGCAAGCTTCACCGTCGATTGGGACGCCTTGCGGGCCATCAACCCCGACGTGGTGGGATGGATCTACGTTCCGGGCACCACCGTCAACTTCCCCATAGTGCACGGCACCGACGACGAGCACTACCTCAAAACCGACTTCTACGGGCAGACCAGCTGGGTGTCGTTCGGCAGCATCTTTCTGTCCGCGGCCAATGCCGCCGACTTCTCCGATGCGAACAACATCGTGTACGGCCATCACATGAACGATGGCTCCATGTTCTCGCCCTTCGCCGATTTCGGCGACGCTGACACGTTCAACGGCCACCGCACCGTGTACGTGTTCACGCCTGCGGCGAACTACCAGCTGACCACCTTCTCCATCGTGCATTGCGCGGCTGACGACCCCCTGGCTCAAACGGCGTTCGCCAGCGAGCAGGAGCGTCAGGCCTACGTGCAGGACAAGGTCGACCGCTCCGTGGTCACGGTTGCCGGCCTTCCCTTCGCCGCCGATATGAAGCACACGTTCGCGTTCTCCACCTGCGATAACCTGGCCAGCAACGGCCGGTGGGTGCTGTTCGCGTACGAATCCGGTTCAACAGCAGCGGCCAGCAGCGTCGTTGCCGATGATAGCAACATCAACCCCGAGGACGTGGCCGCCGTCAGCGAAGCGGCAAAGGAGACAGCAGCATGAGCACCTCGATTCTGCCGGGAGAGCGCCCCGACCGCTTGGAGGAGGAGTGCGCCGTGTTCGGCGTGTTCGCCCCCGGCGAGGACGTTGCACGCATGACGTGCTTCGGCCTGCAGGCGTTGCAGCACCGTGGGCAGGAGTCGGCCGGCATCGCCGTGGGCGATGGCGAGACCATCATGGTGTCGAAGGACCTGGGCCTGGTAACCCAGGTGTTCGACGAGTCGCGCCTTGCCGCGCTCGACGGCTATGTGGCCGTGGGCCACGCGCGCTATTCCACCAGCGGTGCCGCGGCGTCGTGGGAGGCAGCGCAGCCGCACATCTCGGCCATCGACGAGATCCTCATCGCGCTGGCGCACAACGGCACGCTGGTGAACACCAACAGCCTGCGCGCCCGTCTGATCGACGAGGGCATCCAGCTGCGTGCGGGCACCGATTCCGAGGTGGCCGCCAAGGCCATCGGCAGCGTCACGCAGAAGACGCACCACCTGCGCGAGGGCATCCGCTACGCCATGCAGTACATGGAGGGCGCCTACGCCATGGTGCTGGCCAGTCCCGACACGCTGTACGCGTTCCGCGACCCCAACGGCATCCGCCCGCTGTGCATCGGCCAGCTTCCCGATAACCGCGGCTGGGTGGTTTCCAGCGAAACCTGCGGCCTGGACATCGTGGGTGCCGAATACGTGCGCGACGTCGAGCCCGGCGAGATCGTGCGCTTCAACAAGGAGGGCGTCACCTCCGAGCAGGGCGTCGAGCCGCGCAAGCGCGCAAGCTGCATCTTCGAGTACGTGTACTTCGCCCGCCCCGACTCCATCATGGACGGCCAGTCGGTCTACCAGGCGCGCCGCAACATGGGCCGCATCCTGGCCCGCGAGGCTCCGGCCGATGCCGACCTGGTGCTCGGCGTGCCCGACAGCGGCATCCCGTCCGCCATGGGCTTCGCCTTCGAAAGCGGCATCCCGTATTCGGACGGCATCGTGAAGAACCGCTACGTGGGCCGCACGTTCATCCAGCCCACGCAGGCCATGCGCCAGCTGGGCATCCGTCTGAAGCTCAATCCGCTGCCTTCCGTCATCCGCGGAAAGCGCCTGGTGGTCATCGACGACTCCATCGTGCGCGGCAACACGTCGAAGAAGCTCATCGAGATGCTGCGCGACGCCGGCGCCACCGAGGTGCATATGCGTATCGTCAGCCCCGAGGTCATGTGGCCGTGCTTCTACGGCATCGACACCGACACGCGCGACCAGCTGATCGCCGCGAACATGACCAACGACGAGATGTGCGAGTGGATGGGCGCGGACTCGCTGGCGTTCATCAGCCTGCAGGGCCTGCGTGACAGCCTGCCCGACGTGCGCACGCCGGGCTACTGCGAGGCATGTTTCTCGGGCGAGTACCCCGTGGACATCCCCGCCTACACCGCGCGCAACAGCTTCATGACCAAAGCCGACTTCGCCGCCGCCTACGAAAAGGAAGCGCAAGAAGCCGAGAACACCCAGGTCAGCGTCTAACAAGCAAGCGCGCGCCGGACAGTTCGGGGACGTAGGACCAAGTGTCCGGAGTTGGGCTGCTTGCCGTCATGTGAACGGCGCGAACGGGGGACGGAGGTGTGTTCGCCGTTTGCCGTTTGCGACTTGCAGCTCGCGCGAAACCGGACAGATAGGGGTACGTCCCCGAGTGTCCGGGTTTTGGAAGGTTAATGGTGCGGGAGCGCTGGCCGCAGGGTCGGTCGGGTTCCCGCCTATCAGATAAGGAGCATCCAGTGACGAAGCAGGAAGTTACGTACCAGGCAGCAGGCGTGGACACCGCCGAGGGCGCGCGCGCCGTCGACGCCATCAAGGAGACGGTGCACTCCACGTATCGCCCGGAGGTCGTTGGCGACATCGGCGGCTTCGGCGGCCTGTTCAGCATCGCGGCGGCCAAGGACATGGCCGAGCCGCTGCTGGTTTCCGGCACCGACGGCGTGGGCACGAAGCTCAAGGTTGCCCAGCTGGCCGGCAAGCACGGCACGGTGGGCATCGACCTGGTGGCCATGTGCGTCAACGACATCCTGGCGTGCGGCGCCGAGCCGTTGTTCTTCCTGGACTACATCGCCATCGGCAAGCTGCGCAAGGAGCACGTGGCCGAGGTCGTCGCCGGCATCGGCGAGGGCTGCCGCCAGGCGGGCTGCGCGCTCATCGGCGGCGAGATGGCCGAGCACCCCGGCGTCATGGACCCCGACGACTCCGACCTGTCCGGCTTCACCGTGGGCGTTGTCGACAAGCCGAAGATGCTCGATCCCGAAAGCGTGTCCGAGGGCGACGTGCTCATCGGCCTGGCATCCTCGGGCCTGCACTCCAACGGCTACTCGCTGGCCCGCAAGGTGTGCGTGGAGGGCAAAAGCCGCGAAGAGCTGCTGGCGCCGGTTGAGGCGCTGGGCGGCCAGTCCGTGGCCGACGCGCTGCTCACGCCTACGCGCATCTACGTGAAGCAGGTGCTCGGCACGCTGAAGGCATGCCCGGGCGCCGTGCGTGCGCTGGCCCACATCACGGGCGGCGGCATCTCCGAGAACCTCAACCGCGCGCTGAACGAGCGCGTTGACGCGCAGGTGGACCTGGGCACCTGGCCCGTGCCGGCCGTGGCGAAGTACGTCTGTGACGCCGCCGAGCTGTCCGAGCCGCAGGCGCTCAAGACGTTCAACATGGGCGTTGGCATGATCTTGATCGTGGACCCCGCCCGCGCCGAGGAAGTCGAGGCCGCTCTGGCCGAAGCCGGCGAGAAGACCTATCGCGTCGGCCGCATCATCTCCGGCACTGGCGAGGTGCAGTACACGGGCGAAGGCAACCTGTACGGGTATCAGGGGTAAAACGCAGCGTTAACATAACAGCAAACGAAACGCTCCTCCGCCGAATCGGCAGGGGGAGCGTTTCTCTGTATTTGAGCATAAATTCAGCGATTTTCAATATATAGAACGTATGTACTATACTTGCTATACTAGCGCAACCAGCGAAGCCCAACGCGGGCGGAGCTTCGACCTATACAGGAAGAGGCGATGCCTTATGCTGAAAGAAATTCTGAGTTTCATCTTGTCGGTTTTGCCGAATTGGTTGGCGGTGCTTCTTATGGCTGTCGACCTTTGTGGGCGGAAGAAAAATAAGCGAGTGGACGAAGTCCAGGAGAAATAATAGGGGTCGGTTGCAGCCGGCCCCTAAATTCGCAAGTACTGGCTCCGCCCGTGACCGTTAATCCCACCGGGCTTCGCTGGTACATTCTCATCTTATCATGCTCGTTGTATTTGCGCGAGGGTGATCTTGCGGACATGCTTGGTCAGTGCCTTGGCGCGCAAATCGATGGCGGCTTTGATCTTGTCGATCCTGCCGAGCTCTTCGCAGGAATCGTTCTCGAAGCAGTTGACGTCGCGCCATGTGGAACGAACAGAGGACGGAGGTGTGTTCGCGGTTAGTCGAGGCTGCACGTTTCGAGTGGCTGGTTGCTATGTGAACGGGGGACGGAGGCGTGTTTACGAGTGCCTTCTGTGCTTCCGAACGCTGCCCCGTGAACACGCCTCCGTCCCCTGCTCAGCCCGTGGTCACTTTGATGCAACGTGACCGAAATCTACCAGAAATCAAGCGCGGATATGCTCTTCCTGTTCAATCTGGCTGTGAGAGGGAGAGATCATGGGTCTGAAGAAAGTGCTCGGAAAGGGCGTCCTCATGCTCACGGGCTACGCGACGGTGGTGGCATCCGGTTTTGCCATCGGCGTCGGTGGCGCGGCGGAAGCGGCGGGACCAATGGCAAGCCTGAGCTATTGGGTTATCGGCGGTTTGGCGACGTTGGCAACGGCTTTCGTGTTCTCGGAGCTTGCGACGATGTTCCCGAAATGCGGCGGCATTTGGGAATACACGAAGCAGGTGTTCGGGAAGGATCATCCGGTATCCTTCATGCTGGGATGGATTTACTGGTTCGCGTTGCTGTTCGGTCTGAACGTCGAGCTTGTGTCGGTTGGCATTTACGTTCATGTGCTTGTCCCTGCGATTCCGCAGTGGGTCGGCTCCGTCGTCTGCTCCCTTGTCTTCTTGGCTGTCAATAGGGTTGGCGTGAAGCTATCGGCGCTGGTAGAAGCGGCGTTCGGCGTCATCCTTATCGCCTCGAGCGCGCTGTTCGTCGTGATGGGCGCGACGATGATCGACCCGGCCAACTATCAGCCGTTCGCCCCGTACGGCACGGTCGAGCCGTTCCTGCAGACGCTTCCTTACGTGGTGATCGCGTTCTGCGGTTTCGAGGTTGTCGCAACCCTTACCGAGGAATCCAAGAACCCGACGAAGGATATCCCTCACGCGCTTATCGGCGCGGCTATCTTCCTTACCGTGCTGTTCGGTGCTTTCGCCACGGTCCTGTACGGCCTGTTCCCGGCCGATGGTTTCGCAGATCTGGGAACCGATGCTCCGCTTATCGTCGTCGGCGGCTCTTTGTTCGGCATTGCGGGCATCGTGTGGATGACCATTCATTGCTTCACCGGCTCGATGAGCACTGCCAACGGCGGCGTTATGGGCCAGACGCGCGTGCTGTACGCCATGGCGCGCGAGGGTTGGTTCCCGCGTTCATTCTCGAAGCTTGATGAGAACGGCACCCCGACCACGGCACTGCTTGCCACGGCGGTTTCCATGATCTTGGTCTCGTTCCTGCCCATCGTGACTCCGGACGCTTGGACGCTTGCGGGCTTCCTGGGCGTGTTCGGTTACGGCCTATGCTACATGTTCGCGTGCGGGCTGCTCATCTACCTGCGCGTTAAGCAGCCGGAGCTTGAGAGACCTTTCCGCTGCCCGCTTGTCCCCGTGATCCCCGCCATCGGCATTGTTCTGTACGCGTTGGCGATCGCGTTCTCGGGTATCCAGGTTATCGTTGTCGGCGTGGTTTGGTGTGCGGCGGGCGTTGCCTACTATTACCTGGTGGGACGCCGTTCGCGCGCGAAGTATCTGACGGAACAGGGAAGCGAGACGGTAGTTTCTCCTCGGAATGCGGCGGCGCAGCCTGCTGCCATCGTCTTGGAATAGGTGAAGCATGAAGGTTAACGATCGCTACTGCTCTTTCTATTACGAAGATGACGACGATTGGGGCGAGGTGGAGATCGACCCCGAAACCACGGCGCTGCTCGTCATCGATATGCAGCACGTGTTCATCACCCGTCCTGAGATTGCGGACCCCACGGAGGCGCAGCGCAAGCGCGCCGAGCGATGGGAGCAGTTCTATCGGGCGATCGATGAAGTAGTTGTGCCGAACAACGAGCGCATCCTGGCCGCCTTCCGCAAGCGCGGCATGAGCGTGAACTTCGCGCGCATCGCGTGCTTGAAGCGCGACGGGTCCGACAGGTCGCTCGTCCAGCGAAGCTCGGGTTACAATGACCTGCTTGTCCCGCTCGACGATCCGGTCGGGCAGATTGTGCCGAAGCTTGCGCCGCAAGATGACGAGATCGTGTTCACGAAGACGACCGACAGCGCGGTTGCGGGAACGAACTTGTCGCTTCTGTTCCGCAACATGGGCATCGACACTGCGGTGTGCACGGGCGTGCTGACCGATCAATGCGTGTCGGGAACCGTCCGGTCCCTTGCCGACGAGAGCTTCAAAGTGTGGCTGATCGAGGATGCTTGTCGCGCGTCAACCGAGGAGATCCAGCGAGCCGAGTTGGAGATCCTCAACAACATCTACTGCCACGTGATCAACACCGATGAACTGCTCGCCGCGTTGGGTGAAGCGTAGGGCTGGGAAGCGGCAGGGAGCTCAAAAGGCCGCTTATGCGGCCTTTTTTGCGATGTCGAAACGCTAGTGCTAATAGGGCTATTTTGGTTTTTGGGTCATCCCTATTTTCGGGTTATAGGGGCATCTGAACTGCGGAAACGGTGTGTTATCCCGACTCCGCCGCTTACGAGGAAATCGGCGCTCAGGGGTGTTTTCTGCTTGCGGTGTGCGCTACAATCCCAATCGTTGCGAAAGCGTTCTGCTCACCACGAGCATCTCTGATTTCTCCCATCGGGCATGCGTTATGCCTTGATGCTCGATATGTTTCCCCATTGTTGTGGTTATCGTCGCGAATAGGCGGCGTTGTCCCCTGCGCCGTATGCGCTGGGGTTGTCTCATAGTGCGCGGATTGCGCTTAGGAGGGAAGAGAAATGCTCGTTTCACAGTTCACGAAAGAACGTGTTGGTGCGGCGTCGGCTGTTGCCGCTTCGCTGGAGTGTCGTTTCGGCACCTCCTATGCCGCTTCCGACATCGTCATGGCAGCCGGGGCCGATAGTGCCATCAACGCGTTTATGGACGCGGTGCTCGAGCCCGAAGACGAAGTGGTCGCGTTTGCACCTTGCGGCCAGATGTATCGTGCGCTCGTCGAGGATCGGGGCGCTCGCCTGGTAGAGGTTCCGCTTGATGAGGAAACGATGCTGCCCGACTTTGTTGCGCTTGAGTGTGCGCTCACCCCGCGCACGAAGCTGGCCATTGTGGGCACGCCGAACGATCCGGACGCCATGGCGTATCCGGAAGCTGTCGCCGACGGCATCGCCGGTGCGCTGTTCCGCGCTCAGCGTGCGTTCGGCCATGCGATCATGCTGCTTGCCGATGAGGCGCAGCACGACATGGCGAACGACGGAGCGCAAAACCCTTGGTGGCCTGCTTTCTATCGCAATTCCGCGGTGGTGCGCTCGTCCGACGTGTCGGCTTCCGTTGCCGGGGAGCCCGCCGGCTATGTCGCGCTGACGCCGGGGATGGCCGATCACGGCGACGTTGTCGCCGGCGTCCGCCGCGCTCTTCGCGAAGCCAACGCCGCATATGCGCCCGCCATGGCGCCGTATGTGACGGTTCTGCCCTCGGCAGCCGCATCACCCGTACCGTTCGCCGCCCGCTTCGCTTCGTAGCGCACAGGGTTGCGCTAGGGACGGGAGGCTCGTGAGAGTGCTAACCGTGGCTTCGAGAGCGTCGGGCTTGATGCGAATAATGCTATGGCCGTCGCCCTCCACCCTTCCGTTCACTACTGGATAGCATCCTTCATTTGAGTTTGCGCGCGTTAGCATTTTCAGGTTCTGTTAGCAAAGTTTGCAATCGTTAGTATTAGTCCGTTAGCAAAAGGGCTGCCAAGGGTGCTTGGCAGCCCTTTCTGTATCGAGTGTTGCTCGCTAACGGTTCCTAACAAGCGGAAAGCAAGAAAGGACGGATTTTGCCCGATTGCGACGCGGTATCCTCGCGGAGTGAACAGGGGACGGAGGTCTGTTCATGTATCGGGTGAACACACCTCCGTCTCCTGTTCACCCCGCGCATACTCGGAGCAAAAAACTAGGGCGCATCCGACTTCGCGGACACGCCCTTACAAAACCAATTGTTTTTTCCAGCAGAGAACATCATGGCAGCGTAGGCGTTTGCATGTCAATAAGCTGGAGCAGAAAACGTGGCGCGTGAAACCCGACGGCGATCTTCCCG
>NZ_CAKTYH010000013.1 GCF_934632265.1 uncultured Senegalimassilia sp. | reverse complement strand
TAGATAATCTTACTTCAAAAGCGAGCTGAAGTCCAATGCGCTTTTGATGTCGTCGAACGCGCCCTTGAATTCCGCGGCCATCTTCACGCCGTCCTTGAAGATGGCGTTCATATCGTCGGTTGCCTGCTGCACGCCGTCGCGCGTGATGCCCAGGCTCCCATCGTCGACAACTTCGCCGCCGACATCCTCGCCCTCGTCCTCATCGTCCTCGACATAGAGATACTCGGCCTCTTCGCCGTCTTCCATGATGACGAAGCCGATACGGTTGCCCTGGTCATCTTCGAGATAACGCACGATATCGTCGTCGGAAAGCTCGAGCTCGACGACTTCGAGATCGTCGTCGGCGACAGGCGCCTCGTCAGCTTGAGGGGCTTCCTCCGCTGCCTGTTCCGCAATGCTATCCGAAACCTGCTCTTCGGCCCCCATAGCTTCCTGATCGCTCATCGACGGCTCCTTTCCTTCAACGCGCGCTCGATCTCGCGCTTCGAATCGCGCTCGGCCATGGCGGCGCGCTTGTCGTAGTTCTTCTTACCGCGGCACACCGCCAGCTCGACCTTCACGAGCGAGCTTTTGTTGAAGTACATCTTCAACGGGACGAGCGCCATGCCCTTCTCCTTGGTCTGCTGCTCCAATTTGCGGATCTGGTTCTTGTGCAGCAGCAGCTTACGTTTGCGGTCGGGATCGGGGTTGGCGATGTTGCCGAAGGCGTACGGCGGGATATGGACACCATGCAGCCACACCTCGCCGTGGCGGATGAGCGCGAAGCAGTCGGTGAGCTGGCAATGGTTGTCGCGCAGCGAGCGCACCTCGGTACCGGTCAGGGCGATGCCGGCCTCGTAGGTTTCGAGAACCTCGTAATCGTGGAGCGCCTTGCGATTGCGCGCGATGTCTTGGGATTGCTTTTTCATGACGTTACTCCCCCTGCGCGGTACGCGCGGAACAGGCATCGAGCGACGCCGAACCGCAACCCGCCATGGGCACGAACGAGCCGCTGGACTCCAGGTCGCGTGCGAACTGCACGAACAGGGCAACGGTTGCGTCAAGGTCGTCCAAGCAGATGACCTCGGTAGGCGTATGCATATAACGAAGCGGCACGGACACCAAACCCGTGGGGATGCCCGCGCGGCTGACCTGGATAGGCCAGGCGTCGGTGCCGGAGTGGCCGGGCAGGGCCTCTACCTGATACGGGATGCCCGCGGTCTTGGCGGCCTGGACAAGGCGCTCGAACACCTGCGGGTTGACGTTGGGGCCGCGGCCGATGACCGGGCCGCCGCCGCACTTGATATCGCCGAACTTGGCGTGGCTGATGCCCGGATAGTCGGTGGCATGCGTGGCGTCGAAGGCCACCGCCACATCGGGATGCACGCCGAACGCCGAGGTGATGGCGCCGCGGGTGCCGATCTCCTCCTGCACCGTGCATGCGCAGGTGACATCGCCCGCGCAACCCCCGGCAGCTGCCAGCTCCTCGAGCACGCGCGTGATGACCCACACGCCGCATTTGTCATCGAAGGCGCGCGAGACGCCCATGTCCTTGCCGAAGCGCTCGAAGCCCACGCCGAACGTGATGGGGTCGCCCACCTTCACCAGGCGCTTGACCTTCTTGGCCGGAAGGCCCAGGTCGATGACCAGCTCGGACAAGGGCGTGACCTTATCGCGCTCGCCGGCTGAGATGAGATGAATGGGCTTGCGGCCCACAACGCCGCGCAAGGGATGCTCGGCGCCGGTGGCGTGCACGTCCACGCGAAGCCCCGGCAAAATAGCGGCGTCGACACCGCCGATGGCGGCAACCGACAAAAACCCGTCATCGGAGACGTTGACCACCATCAGGCCGATCTCGTCCATATGGGCGGCCAGCATGAGCGACGGCCCCGTCCCCTTGCCCGCAAGACGGGCATGGACCGAGCCCATGACGTCGGTGGTGACCTGGTCGGCAACGCCCTCCATGCGCTCGCGAACCATGGCAGCGATACGCTGCTCGCAGCCCGTGGGCGAAGGGGTCTCGAGCAGGCGCTTGAGATATTTGCGATCTTGCTTGTTCATGTGCTTCCTTTATTGAAGGAGGTTGTTACGCGCGGACCTTCACGACGATCTTGCGCACGTGGCAGGGTGCGGAGCCGAGCGTGCAGCCGGGCTTGTGCGCATCTTCGGGCGCAAGAACGGCCAGGTCGCCGGCGTGCAGCACCACGTTCGTGCACTGTTCGGGCGTCTCGTACAGGCCGAAGTCGTTTTCCTCGTCGAAAGGCTGGCACTCGGGCAGGCCATTCAGCTGGGCGTACTGCAGAAGCTCCTGACCGGAGACGACGAATTGCACGTCGTAGTAATCGCGATGCGCTTCCATCTGCTTTTCAGAAGCGGCAACGGTGTCGTATTCCTGCACGTTGGCGAACACGTCGTCGCCATCAATCTCGTTGCGACCGAGCGGCAAGGCGTCCAGGCCATCCTGCGCGAGGAAGGCGTAGGCCTTGGCGAAGCGCTGGCCGAGATAGTCGTTTCCGTTCGCATGGGCAAGGTTGGTAACCAGCATAGCGGGTCCTTTCATATTCACGCGGCGCACAGCAGGCTCCGCCTCATTCGTTTAGGGAAGTATACACCCCGCCACCGGGCGAACCGGCGCGGCAGGCGGCGCCCCACGGCATGCACAAGGAGACCCGATCGCGTTTTGCGGTTTTGCGGTTTTGCGGCTCAGCCGCCTTAAGGCTGCGCAGGATCGGACGGCATGTCCAGCTTTTGGACCTGGGATTCGTCGAGCACCGCGATACCCGCATCGCGGAACAGCTGCGCGGCAACGCCCCACCCCGGCACGAGCGCGCCCGTAAAGCTTCCGTCATACACAAGCCCGCTTCCGCATGAAGGGCTTTTCGACTTGAGCACCGCCACCCGGCAATCGGCGTCGCGCAGCTGCTCCATGCAGCGGCTTGCACCAAGATGAAACGCTTGCGTGACGTCGTCGCCGGTCGCGTCCACCACGCGCACCGGGCGGGACCCGGCGACGATCTCGCACGGCGGGTGCGGCACGGGAAGATCCCCTGCAACTTCGGGGCATATGGGAACAAGCTTGTAGCGGCGACCGAGCCTCATAACGGCATCGATGGGCTTCGAGGACCCGTCGAAGCGGCACGGCCTGCCCAGCAGGCAGGCGCTCACGGCGATGGCAGGCGATGTGTTCGGGGTTTTCTCCATACCGGCATTATAGCGCTCGAGCAGGCGGTTATTCCTACCAATATGCTACTTGGAGAGTATCAAAAGATTCGCGGGCGCCGGCGGCGTTGTGCTAGAGTTGGCCGCAGGAGAGGCGCGCGGAGCAGACGCCCCGACGCATACGTCGTAGAAAGGCGATACCATGAAAGTTGCAATCCCCAGCGAAACCGGCGAAGGCCTGGCAAGCACCCGTAGCGGACACTTCGGCCATACGCCCTGGTTCACGCTCGTGACCATCGAGGACGGTCAGGTCACCGGCGTTGAATCGGTGAAAAACGTCGATCACGACGAAGTGGGTTGCGGCGGCGTCATCGAGTTCGCGCACAACCTGGGCATCGATGCTATGATCTGCGCAGGCATGGGCCAGCCGCCGTTCATGCGCTTCACGCAATACGGCGTAGATATCTATCTTGAGCAGCAAACCCCTATGGTGGGCGATGTGGTGAACAAGTTCATCGCGGGCGATTGCGCGCGCATGGTGCTGGAAAACGCCTGCAGCCATCACCACTAGGATGTAGGGTCCGCCGCTCGCGTTCGTCTTGCGGCGCAAGCCGAACCCGCACACCTTGCTATAATCGACACGCAGTCACAGGCCCGGGCCGCACGCCCGGGCCTTTTCGATCTCAAGGAGCAGCCGTGGGCATATACGAAGATCTGCAAGCGTTCCGCCCGGCCAACGAGCAGGAAGCCGCCGACCGCGACCTTATCTTGTCGCGCTTGGAAGCGGACTCTGCGGTGTTCGATCGAACGGCCGTTGCCCACATGGCATGCTCCATTTGGACCGTTGACCCCACGTTCACGAAAACCCTGCTGGTGTATCACAACATATATGATTCGTGGAGCTGGATCGGCGGGCACGCGGACGGACAGCGCGATCTTGCGGCGGTGGCCTTGCGCGAACTGGAAGAGGAAACGGGCGTGCACGGCGCACGCCTGGTGCCGTGCGGGCCGGGCAACGTGCTGTCGTGCGAGGTGCTCACCGTGGACGGCCACGTCAAACGCGGCGTGTACGTTAGCTCGCACCTGCATCTGAACGTGACGTACCTGGCAGTGGCCGACCCCGCCGAGCATGTGCGCATCAAAGCCGACGAGAACAGCGGCGTGAAATGGGTGGAGCTCGAGAAAGCCGTGACCCTATCAAGCGAACCGTGGATACGCGAGCGCATCTACCGAAAGCTCATCGAGAAGACGCGCGAGCTGGCGCCGCGCTTCGCAACGCGGTAAGCCGGCGGTATCCGCGCAAGCCGCGGCACGCCCCTTCGAGCCAAGCGCCCGCGACATCATGTGCACGCACGAGCTGGCGCTGCGCTTCGCCATCAAATCAAGATGCCGGCGCGACTACATGCCTCGAACACCAAGCCTATCCGTCCCGAGAACGGGACCTCACACCATGTTGCCGTGGATGTCGGCATGGTGGACATCGTCCCAGCGACGACGCAATGCCACATCTGCCGTAAGGCTTTCGTTATCGAACACGATGGACCACTGCGTGTTGCTGGTGACATCCTCGGGGTTAGGCGCCTGCGAAGCCGTCCGCAAGGCCTTCCACGCCGTGACCTGGGCATCGGTACCCGCCGGCGACTCGTCGAGCACCGCCGAGATAGCATCGTAACGTTCGCGCCCATGCCCATACGCCCCATTCTTCTGGAAAGGCGCGACCTTGTTTTCATGCATGACGAAGAAGTTCGTGACCTGACGCGTCGGCGTGACGACGGGCATGCGTTCGGGGCTGTCGCAATCGTATTCGATCACGCGCCCGTCGCCTTGCGCATCGGTGATGTAGAAATGGTAATCGCGTCCGCTGGTGGCGAACATGTCATAGGAAAGCAGCAGGTCGACGGCCTGCTGCGTAGTGGCTGCGCGGTCGAGCACCAAGCGAATGGCGAGCGGCGTGGTGATGACGGGTTTGCCGGTGATGCGGGAGGTGGGCTTGCTGTCCAGCGTGAGCACCGCGCAGGAAACGCCCTTCTCGTTCACGCCGTCCAGGCAGGCGAACGGCGCCGCCAAGCACGCGAAACGCGATTTCGCCTGCAACGCATCCACCACGCCGAGGTTGTCAAGCGCGCAAAAGCCGATGGATTCGTAACCGTCGACGGGGGCTGTGTGCACGAGCATGGCGGAGGTGTCGAATTTGAAGTCGTAATTGCGGCCCATGAGCACGCCTTGCCCGTCTGCAAGCGTGAACGCGCTGCACCCGAACTGTGGTGCCTGCATATGAACGGGGACGAGCGGGAGCGCTTCGGCCAGGATGGCGTCGATGTTGCCCTGATCGCTTCCAAGACCGCGCTCGATGATGCGGTCGAGGTCGTAGCGATAGGACACGTCCATGGCATAAAGGCCGTACGGCGCATCGGCGGGCGCGACCTGCCTGATCGAGGCCATGGTGGCCGCGCGCGAGCCATAAACCACGGCACCTGCACCTGCGGCTATGCCCGCAGCGGCGGCAGCGACCTTCGCAACGTTCCCAAGCTTCATTGACGACCCCTTTCGTCGTACGCCCCGAAAGCGACGCTTCGCGAACATTTGCTCGATTATCTCACAAAACGACATGAGTCGGAGGTTCTCTCCGCCCCGCACGGGCCCCGTTCCCCGGAAATACAGAGCCCTTGCCCCGAAGACCTTCGCTCACGTGCCTGCTCCCTTTGCAACCACTGCATCGGTTTCGATGTTCGCCAGCCCGACGGACTCTGCGCACGTCACACGCCGGCGCCCGTTTCCGCCCTTCCCCACAAGACGCGGAGCACCGGCCGATAGCCTTAGGCAAACACGCGGATCGCCGCACCGCCCAGCTCATTTGCGCTAAAATAAGCGTTTGCGAACAATGCGTTCAAGCAAAGGGAGCCGCACGCGATGATCACCGAAAAAGCCATAGCAAGCCAATGCAACCAACGCTCCATGACGAGAGGGCGCGCCATCGCGTCATCGGACAGGAACATCCTCACCAAGCAGGTGCGCTACGACGCCGAGGAGTCGGTGGTCAGCGCATTCGTGGCATCGAGCAGCGGCTGGGACGATCGCTACCGCACCTCGGTGATCATCGACGAGGAAGCCGACGAGGTGCTGGACTACTCTTGCACATGCCCGGCGTTTCGCGAATATGCCGGCATGTGCAAGCACTGCGTGGCGCTGGCGTTGACGTTCTCACGGCGCCCTGAGACCTTCATGGGCTATCAGGCGCAGCGCACGGCGCAATCCTCTTCATGCATCACGGAATTCATGAAGCGCACCGAGGAGCTGCAAGCCGACGACACGCCCCCCGAAAGCGTGGTTTTGCACGCCGAGCTGTCATATGGATACGGCCTGTGGTCCGCCTCTTTCCGCATCAGCGGGCCTTCGGGAACGCCGTATGTGGTGAAATCGCTTTCGGAATTCGCCGACCGCATGCGCTCCGGCGCCCGCTTCGCATACGGCAAAAAGCTGGCATTCACGCACGCCCCCGCCCTGTTCGAGCAGCGCTCGCGCGGAATGGCCCAGTTCATCGAACGGTCCTGCTCCATGCGCGAAGCCGCAGACGATGCTCCTGTATGGCTTCGCCGTCAAAGCGCGTCGGTCGGGCGCACCCTGCAGCTTTCCGAGGCCGAGGCCGTGGAGCTGTTCGGGCTGCTTGACGGCGCCGAGTTCAGCATCACGGGCGCGGACTACGCAACGCCCACCGTGCAGCGCGTGCATATCGAGCATAGCGACCCGGATATCTCGCTTGCAATGTCGCCGACAGAGGCCGGCGGCTGGAGCATCGAGCGCGGAGAGCATATCCGCATGGCCGAGCAGGCCGGGCGCCTGTATATATGGTGCGGCGACGATGTCGTGCACCGCTGCTCGCCGGCGTTCGCGCGCTGCTCCGACTTCCTGCGCACGGTTTACGACAGCGACGAGCGCAACCTGTTCGTGGCAGATGCCGACATGCCCCTGTTCTGCGCGGCAGCCCTGCCCGTTATCGAGGAGAACCTGCACCTGAGCGCCCCTTCCGAGCTTTCGGCTTGGCGCCCTGTGGAATGCAAGCTGGCGTTTTTCCTGGATAAGAACGGCAAGAACGTGACCATCGGCGCCCAAGCCGCTTACGGGCCGCGCCGCTTCACGCTCTGCGGAACCGTGCCAGCCGATCAGAACGACGAGAAGAGCACCTCGGGCCCTTCCCCGTTGCGCGACGTGCGCGCCGAAGGCAAGGCGAAGGCGCTGGTGGAACGCTACTTCGGAGCAGGCCAGACACGCATCCCCATGAGCAACGAGGAAGGGGTTGCCAATCTTATCTTCACCGGCCTGGGCCAGCTGCGCGAAGCCGGCGAAGTGTATACCACACCGGCGTTCGACCGTCTGATCAAGGAGGGCAAACCGCACCTGAGCATGGGCGTTTCGCTATCGGGGAACTTGATCAATCTTACCGTCGACGCCGGCGACCTGGGCCCCGACGAGCTTGCCGCCATGCTGGGAAGCTACCGGAAGAAGAAACGTTACCATCGCCTGCGCGACGGCGCGTTCGTGGACCTTTCCGATTTCGAGCTCGCCCAGCTTGACCGCCTGGCGTCCGACTTGGGCATTACGCAAAAGGAGCTTGCCACGGGCACGGTGGAGTTGCCCTCGTTCCGCGCGTTCTACCTTGACGAGGAGGCCGACCTTGACCGCGACCGCAGCTTCACGCAATACCTGAGCGATTTCCGCGCGATCGACGAGCGGGTCTACCAGGTGCCCGAAGCCCTGAACGCAACGCTGCGCCCCTACCAGGCGGAAGGCCTGCGCTGGTTGTCCGCGCGCCTGGATGCGGGGTTCGGCGGGGTGCTTGCCGACGAGATGGGCCTGGGCAAATCGGTGCAGCTCATCAGCTTGCTCGTGGCCCGCGCCGACCAGGCGCGCGAGGTCGGCCCGAGCCTGATCGTGTGCCCCTCTTCGCTGGTATATAACTGGATGGCGGAGTTCGAGCGCTTTGCACCCGGTTTGAACGTGGCCGCCGTGGTGGGCAGCGCCGCCGAGCGCAAGGTGATCCGCGGCCACGCGTTCGCGACCTATGACGCGAACCTGGTTTCCGGACGGGAAGGCGATGCGGCAGCGTCACCTGCCGACGCGAAAACGGCTTCGTGCAACATGGGCGCCAACGCAAGGGATGCAGCCTTGCAAGACGGCGATGCGGCCGCAAACGTGAACTCGGCGAACGCAACCGGTGACCAACCTGCACCGGTCGACGTCCTCATCACCTCCTACGACCTGGCGCGCATCGATTCGGCCGATTACGCCGGACGAGAGCTGTTCATCTGCGCCCTCGACGAGGCCCAATACATCAAGAACCCCGCAACGCTGACCACCCGCGCGGTAAAACGCCTTTCGGCGCGGCACAGATTCGCGCTGACGGGCACGCCGATGGAAAACCGCCTGTCGGAGCTGTGGAGCATCTTCGACTTCTTGATGCCGGGACTTTTGGGGCCATATGCACGCTTCCGTGAACGCTTCGAGCTGCCCATCGTGGGCGGCGAGGAAGATGTGGCCGCCCGCCTGAGCGCCGTCGTGGGACCGTTTATGCTCAGGCGCCGTAAAGCCGATGTGCTCACCGACCTGCCCGACAAGCTGGAAAGCGTGGTGTACGCTCCCATGGAGGGCCAGCAGCTCAAGCTCTATCACGCCCACGAGCAGCGCCTGCGCGAGGAGCTGACCCGGCAGCGCCGCGAACGCAAGCAGCGCCAGGCGAAACGGGATGCGAGTGAGCACGTTTCCAGCGTGGAGGTGCTTGCCGAGCTCATGCAGCTGCGCCAGCTGTGCTGCGATCCGCGCCTGCTGTTCGAGGATTACCGCGGGCACGGCGCGAAGCTCGACACCATCATGGAATTGGTGGCAAGCGCCATGGAAGGCGGCGAGAAGACGCTCATCTTCAGCCAGTTCACCAGCTTCTTGGACCTGATCGCGAAGCGGCTCGAAGAAGCGGGCATCTCTTTCTACACCATCACGGGCAAAACGCCGAAGAAAGAGCGCGTGGAGCTGGTGAACGAGTTCAACGAAAACGACGTCCCCGTGTTCCTGGTGTCGCTGAAGGCCGGCGGCACAGGCTTGAACCTGACGGGCGCAAGCGTGGTCATCCACGCCGACCCCTGGTGGAACGCCGCCGCGCAACAGCAGGCCACCGACCGCGCGCACCGCATCGGGCAGACGCGCGTGGTGAGCGTGCAGAAGGTCATCGCGAAGGGCACCATCGAGGAGCGCATCCTGCGCCTGCAGGAAGAGAAGAGCAAGCTGGCCGATCAGGTGATCGGCTCGAGCGGCATCTCGCTTGCCAGCTTAAGCGCCGATGAGCTGATGGACCTGCTGGAAGGGTAACCACTTCCCAAGCGCAAAGAAGGGCCGGGTTTCTTGCCGCGCCCGCCGCCGAACCTTCGTTTTCGGTTCGGCGGCGGATTGAGGTTCGAAACCCGGCCCTTTAACTTGTTTATACCCAGCGTGCGATCGCGCGCGGTTTAGAACTTGCGGAAGCGGTCGTAGCGCTGGGAGAGCAGCTCCTGTTCGCTCATGCCGCACAGCTCGTCGAGCGCCGCTTGCACATAGTCGCGCACGTTTCGCTGCGCTACCAGGGGATTCTCATGCGCCGGCGCCGGGCCCTCGGGGACCACGGCGTCGATGATGCCGAGCTCCAAGGATTCGTGCGCGCTCATCTTCATGACGGCCGCCGCCTCGGGGGCGCGGGTCCTGTCCTTCCACAGGATGGAGGCGAAGCCCTCAGGCGAGAGCACGGAATACACCGCGTGCTCCTGCATGGCAACCCTGTTGGCGACGGCGAGCGCCAAGGCGCCGCCCGATCCACCTTCGCCCAGAAGCACGGTGACCACAGGGACCTTCAAACCCGCCATGGCAACCAGGTTGTCGGCGATGGCGTTGCCCTGCCCGCGCTCCTCGGCCTCGGTGCCGCAATACGCGCCCTGGGTGTCGACCAGGCACACGATAGGACGGCGGAACTTCTCGGCCTGGCGCATAAGGCGCAGCGCCTTGCGATAGCCCTCGGGCTGCGGGCATCCGAAGTTGCGGCGGATGCGTTCTTTGAGGTTCTCGCCCTTCTCCTGCCCGATGACGGTGACCGCGCGCCCGCCGATCCAGCCGATGCCGCCGACGATGGCCGCATCGTCGGCGAAGCCGCGATCGCCGTGCAGCTCGACGAAGCCGTCGACGAAGCTGCGGATATAGGAGATGGCCGTGGGCCTGTGCACGTTGCGGGCCAGCTGCACGCTTTGCCATGCGCGGTTTTCCTGCTCATCGAGCGAGGCGTCGGCGATGGCGGAGGTTGCTCCCACTTCCAGCGACGTGCCTGCCTCGGCATCGAAGGTACCGGCGGCGATGGCGCGCTCGACGCGACGGGATGCGCCCGTGCGCAGGCTCTCGGGGATAAGCGACGTGGGGATGGCCGCGCGCAGCTTCTCCCATACGGCACGCTCCTCGACGCTCATGGGCTCGGGACGCAGGTCGGCGTACGTGACGGTGTTGTACGTTGCCGTGCCGTTTTCCAAGTTGTCGCAAACCGCACGGTAGCTGACGAGCACATCGTGATCGCCGGCGTTATGGGCGCTGCCGGTGGCCTGGCCGGCGGTGGACAGGTGCATAGCCAGGATATGCGCGAGCGTTGCACGCAGGTCCTGACGCTCGACGATGGCGTCGATCAAGCCGTGCTCGAGCGCGAATTCGGCGGTTTGGAAGCCCTCGGGCAGCTCTTGGCGGATGGTATCGCGGATGACGCGCTGCCCGGCGAAGCCGATGAGCGCGTTGGGCTCGGCCAAGATGATGTCGCCGTCCATGGCGAACGACGCCGTCACGCCGCCGGTGGTCGGGTCGGTGATCACCGAGACATACGGCAGATGCGCCGCAGCATGACGCTCGATGGCGCACGAGGTCTTCGCCATCTGCATGAGCGAGACGAGGCCCTCCTGCATGCGCGCGCCGCCCGATGCGGTGAAGATGATCACCGGCAGATGCTCGGCGGTGGCGCGCTCGAACAGACGCGTGACCTTCTCCCCCACCACGCTGCCCATGGACCCCATGAAGAACGTGGACTCCATGATGCCGATGGCGCACTTCAGGCCGGCGATGGAGCCCTGGCCGGTGCGCACGCCCTCCTCAAGCCCGGTTTTCCCACGCTGGGCCTCAAGCTTGTCAAGGTAGCCCGGGAAACCCAGCGGGTCGGTTTGCTCGATGACGCGGTCCCACTCCTGGAACGTGCCGGCATCGAGCAGGTCGTCGATGCGCTCGTCGGAGGTCATACGCAGGTACCCGCCGCACGAGGGGCACACGTAATGCCCCGCCGCCAGGCTGGCGCCGTCGAAGGTGAGCTTGCAATGCTTGCAGGTACGCCACGCGCCGCATACCTCGTCGGTCTTGTCGGTGGTGCACAGCACCCACCCGAGCTGAGGCGAATCGCCCAGCTGCGTGAACACGCGACGACCGGCAGCAGCCGCGCGAGCCAGGAACGTATCCACGCCCGACAGCGCTTGGGCATCCTCGGTCAGCAAAATGACCTGGGCATCCGCTTCCTCGGCAGCCTTCAGCACGGCATAGCCGTTGGAATACAGCGCATCAAGGTGCTTCTCACCAAGGCTGACCTGTGCGTCCGCCGAACGCAGGCCCGCATCAGCGCGCTTGTCGTCGGTGCAGGTGACGCAGGCCACCATACCTGCATCCTGCACCGCCATGATGGTGCGCTTTGCGGCCTTGCCGCGCGCCACCACAAGGGCCACCGGCGCAAACGGCAGCCCGGCGGACTCGCCCGTCTGCGAACCGAGGGGAGCCTGGGCGCGCTGCGAGGCGACCCCGGTATACGCCGACATGTCCGCGGCATCGACCGCGTTAGGGGCGGTTCGGTCGGCGGTCATGCGTTCGCGCTCCTCTTCGGCGATACGCGAAAGGCGATATGCGACATCGGCATCGGCGGCGACGTTGTCACACGCTTTGTCGGAGACGGTGACGAACGAGCCGGAACCGTCGAACGAGATGTAGTCCTGCTTGAATAGCTTCATGTCAAACCCTTCGAAAACCCCTACGCGCCCTTGGCCATGACGTATTTCTGCGTGGCCGTGGCCGCCACCTGATCGCCGACGAGCGCCTGAACCTCGGCGACGACCATGCGCGAGGAGTTCTTCACGATGTCCGCCTTCAGCGTGAGCACGTCGCCGGGCTGCACCTGATGGCGGAACTTCGCCTTGTCGATGCCGGCGAAAAAGCCGAGCACGCCCGGCTCGTCACGGCCGACGAGCGCGCAAAACGAAGCGGTTTGCGCAAGCGCCTCCATGATGATGACGCCCGGCAACACCGGATGCCCGGGGAAATGGCCGGCGAACAGGGGCAACTCGGGATCGACGTCGAGCTCGGCGGTGATGCTGCACCCGGGTTCGCATGCAAGCACGCGGCTGACCCACACGAACGGGTCGCGGTGCGGCAGCACGCGCTCGATGACGTCACGGCCGCAGGGGTATTGGATGGTTTCCATGGCTAGGTCCTTCGAAAGGGGCGCCGGAGCGCCCACGGAACGGGAGGGGTTGCGTCGCCGCGCCTTAGCAGGGCGAGATGGCGAGCACGGCGTTGTGGCCGCCGAAGCCGAGCGAGTTGGACAGCGCGACCTTCTGCGGATAGCCCGTCTTCGCCTCGGTGAGCACATTGACGGGGCAATCGGGGTCGGGCTGCGCGAAACCGGTGGTAGGCGGCACGCACTCGTTGGCGACTGAAAGCGCCGTGACGATGGCCTCGACCGCGCCGGCGGCACCGAGCGTGTGGCCCGTCGTGCCCTTCACGGACACCACCGGCACCTCACGACCCGCCTGATCGCCGCACAGCGCAAGCAGCGCATGCGACTCGGTGGAATCGTTGGCCGGCGTGGCCGTGCCATGAGCGTTGACGTGGCCCAGGTCGGCGGGCGTGAAGCCGCCTTCGGAGAGCGCCTGACGCATAGCGCGCTGGATGCCCTCGCCCGAAGGCTCGGGGGCGGTCATATGGTAGGCATCGCCCGTGGAGCCGAAGCCGGTGATCTCGGCCAGGGGCTTCGCACCGCGCGCCAGGGCATGTTCGAGGGACTCGAGCACCACAGCACCGGCGCCTTCGCCCGCCACGAAGCCGCAGCGACGCTCATCGAAGGGCAGCGAGGCCTGCGTGGGATCGTCGACCTTGGCAAGCGCGCCCAAGTTGGAGAAACCGGCGATGCAGATGGGGTTGACCGACTCCTCCGAGCCGCCCGCAAGCGCCATATCGGCGTAGCCGTGGCGGATGGAGCGCACGGCGGCGCCGATGTTGTGGGCGCCCGTGGCGCAAGCGGTGGTCACGTCGATGCATTCGCCGCGCATGCCGTAGCGGATGGCAAGATGGCCGGCCGCGATATTGCCGATCATAGTGGGAACGAACAGCGGACTCACGCGCTTGGGGCCCTTATCGTGCAGCGTGTAGAAGCCGTTCTCCAGCTCGTCGATGCCGCCGATGCCCGCACCGAAGATGACGGCCGCGCGCGTGGGATCCTCCTGCTCCATATTGATGCCGGACTGGGCCATGGCCTCGTCGGCGGCCACGATGGCATACTGGACGAAGCGCTCGAAGCGGCGCGCCTCCTTCTTTGACAGCCCGTGCTCGGTGGGGTCGAAATCGCGCACCTCGCCCGCCACATGCACATCGAACCCTTCGTGATCGAAATGCGAAATGGCATCAATGCAGCAACGCTTGCCCATCACGGCATCCCACAGCGCATCCACGCCCACGCCTGCAGGCGTGACCGCGCCCATGCCGGTGATGACCACGCGGTGGGTTCCGTCGGGACGGCGCGTTGCGGACGTATCGATTACCTGACTCATAGTGCCAAACCTCCATCGATGCAGATGACCTGCCCGGTAATGTAGCCGGATTCCTCGCTTGCCAAAAAGCCCACCAGATGGGCGACGTCGTCCACCGTGCCGAAGCGCTTCATGGGGATCTGCTCGCCGATGGCCTCGCGCTGCTTCTCGGACAGCGCGTCGGTCATGTCGGTGGAGATGAAGCCGGGGGCGACGGCGTTCGCCGTGACCCCGCGGGCGGCAAGCTCGCGGGCGATGGTCTTCGTCAAGCCTATGACGCCGGCCTTCGACGCCGCGTAATTCGCCTGGCCGGCGTTGCCGCCGACGCCCGAGATGCTCGACATGTTCACGATGCGCCCGTAGCGCTGCTTCATCATGATCTTGCCGGCGGCGCGGCAAATGTGGAACGTGCCCTTCAGGTTCACGTCGATGACGCGATCGAAGTCGTCGTCTTTCATGCGCACCATAAGGCCGTCGCGCGTGATGCCGGCGTTGTTGACCACGGCATCCAAACGACCGAAAGCCTCGTGCGCCTGCTCGACCAAGGCGTTCGCCTCAGCCTCGTCGGCCACGCTTGCCGCGATGGCCTCAACCTGCACGCCGTGCTCGGAAGCGATGCGGCCAGCCTGCTCGCGCAGCGCGGGAAGGCCCGCCTCGCCGGAGCAGTTCAGGGCCACGTTGAAGCCGGAAGCCGCCAGCTGCTCGGCAACGGCAAGGCCGATGCCGCGCGAGCTGCCGGTGACAAGCGCCGCGCGGCGGATGGTGTCTTGGGATTCGCTCATGTGCTATTCCTTGTCCTCAGCGTATTCGGAAACGAAGGCATCGAAGGATGCCGCATCCTGGATGCAGGGGCGGGCCGCCTTGCGGTCGATGCGTTTGACCAGGTTCGACAGCACCCCGCCGAAGCCGACCTCGGCGAACACGGAAACGCCCTGATCGGCGAGGGCCTGCACGCTTTGCTCGAAGCGCACCGGATGGGTCAGATGGTCGACCAGATGGCGGCGCGCCGTCTCAGCGGACAGCGGCTGCGCATCGGTGTTGCAGATAAGCGGGACCTGCGGCTGCTTGAATTCGACCTTCGCCAGATACGCGTCCAGCTCGTCGGCGGCCGACTGCATCAGCGGGCTATGGAACGCGCCAGAGGTTGCCAGGCGCGCGTACCGCTTGCCCGCCGCCTCCCAAGCGAATTCGGCCCGCTCGACGGCGGCCGGCTCTCCCGAGATGACGATCTGCCCCGGGCAATTGAAGTTCGCAGGAACGAGCACCTGGCCCTGCGCGCATTCCTCGCACAGCTGCGCGACCGATTCGGCGTCGGCCTTGAGCAGCGCGCTCATCACGCCCGGCCGCTCGGCAGCGGCCTGCGCCATAAGGCGGGCGCGCACGGCCACGAAGGAAAACGTTTCCTCGTAGGTGAGCATACCGGATACTGCCAGGGCGCTGACCTGCCCCAACGAGAATCCGAGCACGGCCCGGGGCTGCACGCCGCGCGCCTGCAGGGCAGACGCGATGCCCACGGACAGCGCGCAGGTTGCCGGCTGCGCATACCGGGTGTCGTTGAGCTTTTCAGCGGAGGCGTTGACCATAAGATCCGCCACGTCGTAGCCCAGCGCGTCGGAAGCGCAATCGAGCACCGTCTTAACCTCGGGAACATCGAACAGGCTCTCGCCCATGCCGGGCTTTTGGGCGCCTTGGCCCGAGAACATGAATACCGGGTTCATAGCCGCCCCCTACCCGCGCACCGCGTTGGCGTCGGCGGCCTGCTGAAGGCTGCGAGCGCCGACGGCCTGCGCCTGCGCCATCAGCTCGTCGATGACCTCTTGCGCGGTTTTGCGCTCATGCACAAGGGCGGCAACCTGGCCTGCCATCATGGAGCCGTTGTCCACATCGCCCTCGACGGCGCGACGCAGGCTGCCCACGTACATGGCCTCGAGCTCGTCGCCGTTTTTGGTCAGATCTGCCTCCAGCTTGCGCACGTTGCGGGAGAACTTGTTCTTCAGGCAACGGACGGGATGCCCGCTGCCGCGCCCCGTGACGATGGTGTCGGAGTCCTTGGCAGCCAGAACGCGCTCTTTATACGCATCGGCAACGGTGCACTCCTCGACGGTGAGGAAGCGCGTGCCCATCTGCACGCCCTCGGCGCCAAGCGCAAACGCTGCAGCCACACCGCGCCCATCGGCGATGCCGCCGGCGGCGATGACGGGGATGGACACGGTGTCGCATACCGCCGGGACCAAAGCCATGGTGGCGAGCTCACCCACATGCCCGCCGCTTTCTGTGCCCTCGGCCACGACGGCGTCGGCGCCCAGGCGCTCCATGCGCTTGGCGAGCGCAGTGGTGGCGACGACGGGGACGACCTTGATCCCGGCTTCCTTCCACATTTCCATGTAGTTGGCGGGGCTGCCGGCGCCAGTGGTGATGACGTCGATCTTCAGGTCCACAAGCAGACGGGCAAGCTCGGCGGCGTTGGGGTCCATGAGCATGACGTTGGCGCCGATGGGCTTGTCGGTGATCTTGCGAGCGGCCGCAACCTGCTGCTCGACCCATTCAAGCGGGGCGCCGCCGCAGGCGATGATGCCCAAGCCGCCGGCCGCGCTTACGGCGCCGGCCAAGCTTGCGTCGGCGATACGCGCCATGGCGCCTTGAATGATGGGCGCTTCAATGCCCAAAAGCTCGGTGATGCGGGTATTCATATGCATAGATCCTATTCACGAGATACAACTTCGAACACGCCTTAAAAGGCGGGAATCGCGTACCTGAAAATGGTAGTGCAAGCGGTAGGGTTTTCAAGGCAAACGGAATCCCGTTCACGTTTTCTTCGGTCTGAAAAGCATAGTCCCACGCCTGTGACGTGGGACTATGCGATATATTTAGTTCACTTGCGCAGCGTTTCGACCCGTGACTTGAACTTGTTCAAGCAAGGCGGAAGTCAAGGCGGCCGGCACGGGCATCGACGGCCTCAAGGACCACGTCCACGCGCTGCCCCAGGCGAAACACCCGCCCGCTGTCCTGACCCACCAGCATGCACCCCGCCGCATCGAGGGCGAAGTACTCGCCGCCCAGATACCTGGCTGCGACCAGGCCCTCGGCGGTATTGTCGAGCTTCACGTACATACCGTACGAGGCAACCCCGGAAACCACCGCCGTGAAGCGCTGCCCCGTGAAGCGGGCCATGTACTCGGCAAGCTTGAGCTCCTGCGACTTGCGGGCCGCCTTCTCGGCAACGCGCTCCATGTCCGAGGAGTGCTCTGCGATCCAAGGCAGTGCAGCGACCTCCTGCTCGATGCGCTGCGGGCGTCGCGTAAGCTGCGCGCACAGCATACGGTGCACCACAAGGTCGGGATAACGGCGGATGGGGCTGGTGAAATGCGTATAAGCCGCGCTTGCCAAGCCGTAATGCCCTTCGCATTCGGGCTTGTAGCACGCGCGCTTCATGGCGCGCAGCACCAGGGCCTGCACAAGATTGGCCTCGAGACGCCCTTGGCTTTCCGAGAGCACCTGCTGCACGGCGTGCGCGTCGCCGGCCACGAAACGCTCGGGGTTGATCCGGTTGAACCAGCTGAACTCTGAGAGAACGGGGACCAATGCGGCAAGGCTGTCGGGCGAAGGTTTCTCGTGCACTCGGTACAACGCAGGGAAATCGCGATCGTGCAGATGCGCCGCCACCACCTCATTCGCCATGATCATGGCTTCTTCGACCAAGCTGGTAGCCTGGTTTTTGACGCGAAGGTCCACCCCGCACGGCTTGCCGGACCCATCGAGAATCACGCGAGCCTCGGGGAACTCGAAATCAAGGCCGCCGGCGGCCTGTCTGCGCGCGATGCGCGCCTGGGCGAATTCGCTCAGGTTTCGGACGCGCTGCATGATGGCATCATCGATGTCCTGCCCTTCCTGGCAGCCGTTCAAACCGTCGAGCGTGCCGGAAGCGCCGAGCGGCGCACCTTGCAGCGCATCAAGCACCTGTCCGTATGTAAGACGGGCGCATGAGCGCATGAGGGCCGGGTACAGGTCGTAGCCGACAGGCTTCCAGCCTTCGTCAAGGTACACATCGCACGTCATGCACCTGCGGGTTTCGCCGGGATTGAGCGAGCACAACCCGTTGGAAAGCTGCTCGGGCAGCATGGGGATGACGCGATCGACCAAGTAAACGCTGGTGGCCCGGCGGCGCGCATCAAGGTCAAGCGAGCTGTTCCATTCCACGTAATGCGACACATCGGCGATGTGGACGCCCAGACGCCACACGGCGCCGTGCTTGCGGAAGTCCTCTGCCGGCTCAAGGGAAAGAGCGTCGTCGAAGTCCCGGGCATCAGCCGGGTCGATGGTGAACACCACGCGGTCGCGAATGTCGCGATATCCTGCCGCAAGGGCGCCCACCTCATCGAGGACGGCCGCTTCCGCTTGCGCCAGGGCGCCTTCCGAGAACACCGTCTCAAGCTTGGCGCGAGCGATGATGGACTCGACGGAGACGGTGGCTTCATCGGCCATGCCCAGAACTTCCTCGATGACGCCGCACGCCGCCTCGTGGCGCGAAGGGTACGCCGTCATGCGAACGCGCACCAGGGCCCCATCAGGGATATCGGGGGAATCGGCGCGCATGGTGAAGATGTCGTAGGGGATGTTGCGATCCTCGGGGACAACCACGCCGAAAGGCTCGGCAACCTCGTAGCGCCCGATGACGGTATCGTGCGCGCGATCGATGACGCGCAAAACGCGCGCCGCCGGGCGATCTGCGTGCGAGGCGCCCCGGTCGCCGCGCGCGGGAAGCGGGGCGACTTCCACCAAGTCGCCGTCGAAGGCCCCTGCCATCTTCGATTCCGGGATGAAGTACTCCCCTTCGGCCGTCCTAACGAAGCCGAACGACCCCGCGTGGACCACCAGCACGCCGTTGGGATTGGGCCGCGGTCGGCGCCGCGTATGCTTGCGAGTGCGACCCATCTACTCACGCACCATGGACTGGGCGGTTTCCATGGCAAACGATTTTTGATTGTCGTCATCGCCGGAAAGCCCGATGGAGATGTCGGGGTTGATGCCGAGCCCGTCGATATCATGATCAAGGGGGCTCTTGTAGTACGCGGCGGTGTAGCGCAATGCGCCGCCGAACGTGAGCTCATGGGTAACCTGCACCGACCCCTTGCCAAGCGTGGTGGTGCCCACGATGGTAGCGCGCTCGTTGTCCTTCAACGACGCGGCGATCACCTCAGCCGAAGAGGAAGTGTTGCCGTTGACCAGCACCACCAGCGGCTTGTCGGTGAGCACATCACCCGTGGCGTTTTTCGTGGTCTCGTCCGAGCTTTTCGTGGTGATGCGCACGATGGTGCCGCTCTTGATGAAGTAGCTGGAGATGTCCACGGCTTGCGTAAGGTAGCCGCCGGGATTGTCGCGCAGATCCAAGACATACGATTGGGCGCCTCGCGAGTCAAGGTCGACGATAGCCTGACGCACCAGCTGCGCGGAATTTTGCGTGATCTGCTTCAGCTGGATGTAACCGACGTTGTTGGTAAGCTCGGTGGTGACGTTTTTGACCGTTTGATCGGTAACGGTGAGCGTGGTGGTGAACTCGGTGCCCTTGGTGTCGTCGAGGGAGGAGGCGCGCCTCCAGGTGATGACGACCTGAGATCCTTGATCGCGCTTGAGCGCCTGAGTCACCTCGGAAGCGGTCCACGCATGGCTGCGGTCGCCGTCGATGGATACCACGACATCGTTAGGTTGGACATCGGCCATCTGCGCCGGCGACCCCTCGAACACGTCGACCGCATAGGCGCTGCCGTTGTACTCGTTGAACAGCACGCCGATGCCGCCGCCGTTATCGGAGGCATCGGAGGACGTGGCGGCGAAGCGGCTTGCGTCGTAATAGCGCAGATACGGGTCCTGCGTAGACACGGCGAACGCATCCAACATCTTGGTGGTTGCGGTGTCCAGGTCGTAGGAATCAAGGCTGTCCTTGTTGACGATGCCTTCCACCTCGCCCACGCGAGCAGCCAATGAGTTGTAGGTTTGCTGGGTTTGCGCGGCCTTCGCCTTCGCGTCCTGGGTGCCCGTGAGCTGCGTGAGGCCCAGCGCATCGAGCAGATCCACATCTCCGCGAACGGCGAAGCCGCCGACAAATGCGGCGGCTACGACGATGATCAAGCTGAACAGCTTCGCCAGCTTTATGTTGCGGGCCCGCGCCTTTCGCGCGGACGCCGCCATGTTGGCAAGTTTATCGGTATGCCTTGGCATGCATGCTCCTCAAGCGCTACACCTTCAGATAACGGCGCATGGCGAAAGCCGAGCCGATCAAGCCGATGACCAGACCGAACACCGCAAGCATCACATAGAACATAGCGAACGTGCCAGCGGAAAGGTCGATAGGCAGCCACGTGAGGGCTTCCTGCAGCTTAGGCATGGCCACATTGCGCAGGACCTCCAAGGTGCCGATGGCAAGCGCGGCGCCGACGATGGCGTGCAGCGCGCCCTCCATCAGGAAGGGCCCGCGGATGAACCCGTTGGAGGCGCCGACCAAGCGCATGATGGCGATCTCCTTGCGACGGGCCAGAATAGCCAAGCGGATGGTGTTGTTGATGAACACCAACGCGATGAAGATGAGCAAGCCCACCAAGGCCACGCCGATGACGCGCACATAGCTGGTCAGCTGGAACAGGCGGTCGACCGTCTTCTCGCCGTAACGCAGCGAATCAGAGGGGTCGGAGGGGTTGTCGCAGATCTTCTGGAACGTTTTGTTGGCCTCGATCTGGGCGGCAACATCCTCGACCATCTTCGGGTCGGACAGCTCGACATCGATGGAAGCCGGCAGCGGGTTCTGCCCATCAAGCGACTCGGCGATGTCGGAGCTGGAGGACGCCTTGAAATTCTCAAGCGCCTGCTCCTTATCGGTGTAGCTGACGTTGGCGACCGACGACATGGACTTGATCTCGGATTGCAGCGACTGCACATCGGAGCTGGAGGCGCTGTCGGAGATCCAAACCGTGATGTTGACCTCTTGCTCCACGGACTTCACCACGTTGTTGACCACCGAACCGCCCACCAAGAAGATGCCGATGATGAGCAACGACAGGAAGATGGTGACGATGGAGCCGAGCGCAGTGGAAAGGTTGCGCGTGAAGCCGGTCAGCGACTCTTTGAGGAAATAGAAGAAACTAGACATCGAAACCGTACACCCCTCGATCTTGATCGCGCGTCAGGTTGCCGCGATCGAGCGCGATGACGCGGCGACGCATGTTGTCCACCATCTCGCGATCATGGGTTGCCACGACCACCGTGGTGCCGGTGCGGTTGATGCGCTCGAGCAGGTCCATGATGCCGCGGGAGGTTTGCGGGTCAAGGTTGCCCGTGGGCTCGTCGCAGATGAGGATGGGAGGACGGTTCACGATGGCGCGTGCGATGGACACGCGCTGCTGCTCGCCGCCGGAAAGCTGATCGGGGCGCTTGTTGAGCTTGTCCTGCAGGCCGACCAGACGCAGCACCTCGGGCACCTGCGTCTTGATGACGTGGCGGGACTTGCCGATTACCTCGAGCGCGAACGCGACGTTCTCGAACACGGTTTTGTTCGGCAGCAGCTTGAAGTCCTGGAAAACGCAGCCGATGTTGCGGCGCAGATAGGGCACGCGCCAGTTGCGCATGTTCGCAAGATCCTCATCGGCGATGTAGATGTGGCCCTGCGTGGGCTTGACCTCGCGGATGAGCATGCGGATGAAGGTGGTTTTGCCGGAACCGGAATGACCGACCAAGAACACGAACTCGCCTGCGAAGATCTGCAGGGAGACATCGTTGAGGGCCGGCTTGTTAGGCTGAGCCGGGTACACCTTGGTCACGTGGTCGAACGTGATGACGGGCGTACCCGACTGCTGCGGAGTATCTTCGATCTCAAGCGTGGGAAGCGACGCGGACAGCTGGGATGTCACCTGCCGCGGCGGCGCAGCATGGGCGCCTGCGCGCCTTTGCGGGCGCACGGGAGCCGCATGGCTCATGTCGTTCGTCACAGTTTGCTCCATTCATATAGTGATGTACTGAGACGAAGACGATTCTATCAGATGCCCTACTTGAGCGTGAGGCTTTTCACAGCTTTGACAATCGCCTTGGAATCCAGGCCGAAGTACGCCATAAGCTCCTCGAACTCGCCGGATTTGCCGAAACGGTCGTCCATGCCCACGAAGCGCATGGGGACCGGGCACTCCTCGGCAAGCGCGCGCGACACGGCCGTGCCCAGGCCGCCGTGGATGCTGTGCTCCTCGGCGACGACCACGCGACCGGTCTTGCGAGCGGAGGCGACGATGGTTGCGCGATCGAGGGGCTTGACGGAGAACGCGTCGATGACCTCGGCGGACACGCCCTCGGCGGCAAGCTCGTCGGCGGCGGCCAGGGCCTGCTCGACCTCTACGCCGCAGGCAACGATGGTGACATCGGAGCCCTCGCGCAGCGTGTAGGCGCGGCCGAGCTCAAGCTCGACGCCGTCGGCGTACACGGCCGGCACGCTGGCGCGGCCCATGCGCACATACACCGGACCTGGCGTTTCGGCGGCCAGGCGGATGGCGGCAACGGCGGCCGCATAATCGGCCGGCACGAGCACGCGCATATGCGGAAGGCCCGCCATAAGCGAGATGTCCTCGAGCATCTGGTGGCTGCCGCCGTCGGGACCCACGGACACGCCGGCATGCGTAGGGGCGATCTTGACGTTCAGGTCGGAATAGCACACGGTGTTGCGGATCTGGTCGTAGGCGCGGCCGGTGCCGAACACGGCGAAGCTGCCGGTGAACGCGATGTTGCCGGTGGTTGCCAGACCTGCGGCCACGTCGATCATGTTCTGCTCGGCGATGCCGCAGTTGAACAGACGGTCGGCGTAGCCGGCCTTCGCGAACTTGGCCGTGGTGGTGGACCCGGTCAGGTCGGCGTCGACGGCGACGATGGGCATGCCCTCGCCGGCGAGCTCTGCCAGCGTGACGCCATATGCCGCGCGCGTGGCGCGCTTGACCTGGGACTGTTCTGCATTTGCAAGCGTAACCATCGCTTATGCCTCCTTACGTGCGGCCTCGAGCTCGGCCACCGCCTGCTCGGTCTGCTCGGCATTGGGCGCCTTGCCGTGCCAGCCTGCCTGGTTTTCCATGAACGACACGCCGCGGCCCTTGATGGTGTTGGCCACCAGGACATGCGGGCGACCGTCAGCGGCGCGCTCGGCGGCGTTCAGAGCCTCGATGAGCGCATCGATGTCGTGGCCGTCCACCTGGCTGGCCTCCCAGCCGAACGCGGAGAACTTGGCGCACATGTCGCCGGGATCGCACACGTCGGCGGTGTCGCCGTCGATCTGCAGGTGGTTGCGGTCGACGATGGCAACCAGGTTGTCCAGGTTCTCATGGGCGGCCCACATGGCGGCCTCCCACACCTGGCCCTCCTCGCACTCGCCGTCGCCGAGCAGGCAGAACACGCGCTGCGGCTTGCCCGCCAGCTTCAGGCCGGCAGCAGCGCCGGCGGCGATGGACAGGCCCTGGCCGAGCGAGCCGGTGGAAACCTCGACGCCCGGGCACAGGTTGCAGTCGGGATGACCCTGCAGACGCGTGCCCAGCTTGCGCAGCGTCTTGAGCTCCTCGCGCGGGAAGTAGCCGGCATGCGCGAGCGCCGCGTACAGGGCGGGCGCCGCATGGCCCTTCGCCAGGATGAACCGGTCGCGGTCCTCCCATTTCGGCTGCTCCGGATCATGATCCATCACGCCGCCGAAATACAGCGCGGTGAGGATGTCGGTGCACGAAAGCGAGCCGCCGGGATGTCCGCTTCCCGCCTCGGCGATCATGCGCACGATATCGATGCGCATATCGCATGCCCGCTGCTCAAGCTCGGTCATTGCTTGTCCTTTCGTCGTTTTGACGCTTTCACTATCAACAGGGAACACGGCTGCCCGCATCCCGCTATCGCCATATCATGACAGCTCCTTGCAGACGCGCAACGCCGGCAAGGAGGCGATGCCCGAACGGGCATCGGGCGCCCGCAGGCGCCATAGGGGCTATTCCTGCGACACGCGCCACTTGTGGTAGCCCACCACGAACTGGTCGATGTCGCCATCCAGGACTGCGTCCACGTTGCCGGTTTCCACGCCGCTGCGCACGTCCTTGACCAGCTGGTACGGGAAGAGCACGTAGTTGCGGATCTGGCTGCCGAAGCTGTTCTCCATGCGCTCGCCGCGCAGCTCGTCGATCTGGTCTCGGCGCTTCTGCTGCTCGATCTCGTAGAGCTTGGATTTCAGCACGCGGATGGCGGCATCCTTGTTCTGCAGCTGCGACTTCTCGTTTTGGCACGTGACCACGATGCCCGTGGGCAGGTGCGTCAAGCGAACGGCGGAGTCGGTGGTGTTGACGCACTGCCCGCCCGGCCCGCTGGAGCGGTACACGTCCACGCGCACATCGTTCATATCGAGGTTGACCTCGATATCGTCGGGGAGCACGGGAAGCACCTCGACGGCAGCGAACGTGGTGTGGCGGCGCTGCTTGACGTCGGTGGGGCTGATGCGCACCAGGCGGTGCACGCCGTTCTCGCTGCGAAGCATGCCGTACGCCAAACGCCCCTCGATCTGCAGGGTTGCCTTGTTCAGGCCGACCGCCTCCGCACCGGGGACCAGGTCGAGGACCTTGACCTTCCAACCCTTCGAATCCGCGTAACGGCTGTACATGTTGTACAGCATCTCGGTCCAGTCCTGCGCCTCAAGGCCGCCCTGGCCTGGGCTGACGGTAAGGATGCAGTCGCCGTCGTCGAAACGCCCGGAGAACCAGCTTTCCACCTCAAGGGCGTCGAGCTTATCGTCGAGCGCCTCCAAGGTTTGCTGCACCTCCTCGGCGAACAGGGGGTCCTCCCCTGCCAGCTCGTGCGCGGCGCGCGCGTCATCAAGCAACGAGACGGCTGCGTTGTACGCATCGATGATATCGCGCAGGGAGCTTGCCTGCTTCGACACGGTTTGAGCGTGCTGTGCATCGTCCCAAAAGCCCGCTTGCGCGATCTGCGCATCAAGGGCCGTGAGCTGGGCGGTTTTATCATCGATATGCAGAAAGCCGTGCGCATCGGCGACGCGCTGGGCAACCTGCTCGATATCTTTCAGTTCTTTATCTGCCATAGTTATTCCATACTACCAGCAAAACGCCCCGCGCTTGCGTGCGGGGCGTTGGAGTGCATAGTTTCTTCGCGCCTTCGGAGACGCCGCTTCGGGCTACCTATCCTTGCCGTGGCACTTCTTGAACTTCAGGCCGCTCCCGCACGGGCAAGGGTCGTTGCGGCCCACGTTGGCGAACGGATCGTCCTTGTCCTTGACGTAGGTCTGCGGCTTCGCCGGCGCGGGCTTGGGGGCAGACCCCGCCGCCTGCTGGGCGCGCTGGGCCGCCTGCTGCTGGGCGACGGCGTGGCCCACGCCCGTCTGACCGAGCGCCTGCTCGGGGTTGGAATAGCTCACGCGGCCCTCGAGCGGGTTGGGCTCGGAGGGCATCTGCGGAGCAGCGGATGCCGCCACCTGCAGTCGCAGCAGCGTGCGCAGGTACTCCTCGTACATGGAGTGCGTCAGGTTGCTGAAGGCGCGGTAGGCCTCGTTCTTGTACTCCACCAACGGGTCGCGCTGACCGAACGCACGCAGGCCGATGCCGGTTTTCAGGTAGTCCATATCCTGCAGATGCGCCATCCACCTGCGATCGATGATGCGAAGCATGACCTGGGATTCCAGCATGCGCATGATCGGCTCGCCAAGCTCCGACGTCTTCTGCGCCACCACACCGTCGAGATATGCCTCAAGGGCCTCGCACACCTGCGCGGGGTCGTCATCGTGGTCGACCTCGGCCACATGGAAGTCGTTAAGGCCCGTCATGGACGCCGCCCACAGATCGACCGCCTTGCAATCCCAGTCGTCGCTGGGCAGCTTCTCGGGGCAGTTCTCCTCCACCACGGCCTCCACGGCGTCGGCCACGATCTCGGGGATGCGGCCCTTCATGTCCTTGCCGTCCAGGATGGCGTTGCGCTCCTCATAGATGGCCTTGCGCTGCAGGTTCATGACATCGTCGTACTCCAGGACGTTCTTACGCGCTGCGAAGTGCATGCTCTCGACCTGGCGCTGGGCCGATTCGATGGCCTTGGAGACCATGGAAGCCTGGATGGGCATGTCATCGGGCATGTTGGTCTTCTCCATCATGGCGCCGATCTTGTCCATGCGCGAGCCGCCGAAAAGGCGCATGAGGTCGTCTTCAAGCGACAGGTAGAACTGCGTGGTGCCCGGATCACCCTGACGGCCGGCACGACCGCGCAGCTGGTTGTCGATGCGTCGGCTCTCGTGGCGCTCGGTGCCGATGACGCACAAGCCGCCTGCCTCCAGCACACGCTTCTGCTCTGCTTTGCACGTTGCGCGCGCGATATCGAGCGCCTCTTTGCGCTGGCCCTGCGTAGGAGCCGGCAGGCCGCCTTCATCGGCGGGCTGCATGCCGGGCTCAAGGTCGGGGTTGAGGCCGCGCTCGAGCAGCACGTCATCGGCGAGCACGTCGGGGTTGCCGCCGAGCAGGATGTCGGTACCGCGACCCGCCATGTTCGTGGCGATGGTGACGGCGCCGACGCGACCGGCCTGCGCGATGATATGGGCCTCGCGCTCATGGTTTTTCGCGTTGAGGGTCTCGTGCTTGATGCCGCGCTTGTCGAGCAGGCGCGAGAGCTTCTCGGAGCTTTCGATGGACACCGTGCCGATAAGGCAAGGCTGGCCGGCCTGATGGCGAACCGCCACGTCGTCGGCGACGGCATGGAACTTCGCATCGACGGTGCGATAGATCAGGTCGTCCTCGTCGATACGCTTGACCTGCTTGTTCGGCGGGATGGCCACGACCGGCAGCTTGTAGATCTGGCGGAACTCGGCGTCCTCGGTCATAGCCGTGCCCGTCATGCCCGAGAGCTTGTCGTAGAGGCGGAAGTAGTTCTGCAGCGTGATGGTGGCAAGCGTCTGGTTCTCCTCGCGCACCTGCACGTGCTCTTTCGCTTCGAGCGCCTGATGCAGGCCCTCGGAGTAGCGGCGGCCTTCCATGATGCGGCCGGTGAACTCGTCGACGATCTTCACCTCGCCGTTGACGACCACGTAGTCGACGTCGCGGTGGAACAAAAACTGCGCCTTAAGGGCCTGCTGCAGGTGATTGGGCAGCTGGCCGGAGGGGTCGGCGTAGATGTCGTCGATGCCGAGCATGGTCTCGATCTTGGTAAGGCCGGACTCGGTGGCGTTGATGGTCTTTTTCGCCTCGTCCATCTCGAAGTCCTCGTCAAGCTTCAAGGCGGGCATGACGCGGGCGAACTTGTTGTACGTGTCGGCGGCGCGCGTGCCGGCGCCGGAGATGATCAGCGGCGTGCGGGCCTCGTCGATGAGGATGGAGTCGACCTCGTCGACGATGGCGAAATGATGGCCGCGCTGCACGCGGGCATCGGCACGCGTGACCATGTTGTCGCGCAGGTAGTCGAAGCCGAACTCGGAGTTGGTGCCGTAGGTGACATCGGCCTGGTAGGCAAGCTTCTTGGCCTCGGGGCGCATGCCGTTCTGGATAAGGCCCACGCTCATGCCCAGAAACTCGTACACCTGTCCCATCCACTGGCTGTCGCGGCGAGCCAGGTAATCGTTGACCGTGACGATGTGCACGTTCTGCCCGCCAAGGGCGTTCAGGTAACCGGCGAGCGTGGACACGAGCGTCTTGCCCTCGCCCGTGCGCATCTCGGCGATCTGACCGTCGTTGAGGGCCATGCCGCCGATGAGCTGGACGTCGAAGTGGCGCATGCCCAGCGTTCGCACCGACGCCTCGCGCACCGCCGCGAACGCCTCGGGGAGCACATCGGCTGTGGAGGCGCCAGCCTGCACGCGGCCGCGCAGCTCGTCGGTGAACGCGCGCAGCTGCTCGTCGGATTTTGCCTGCATCTCGGGCTCGAGGCCGCCGATCTTGTCGGCCAGGGCCTGGTAGTTCTTCAGCTGCTTGCCTTCGCCGAACGTGAGCAGCTTGGAGAGGAAACCTGCCATATGAGCGCCATTCCTTTCAGCGCCGACCGTGTTCGCCGGCGCGGGTTCGTTTAATCAGTTAACTGTAGCATATCCTCAAATCAGCTAGGTTCCATTAACCGACTTGCACAGCTTCTTCGCAGCACCGTGCAGCTTATCGCGGGGTTTGCGTTGAAGCGATATGGGCATCGCCCACCGCGCGACATCCAGGACGCGTCCCGGAAAGGCTCCGCCAGCGCCCCCGCGTCGCAAGAGCGCATAGGCTGCAACCCCCGCACGCCCTTGCAGCGCCCAGCACCCTACACCTGCTCCTCCACCTCGATGATGGAACGGTACAGGCGCATGGTCTCGGCCGACGGGTCGATGCCCAGGTCGTCGACAAGATACCGTCGACAGGCGAAATAGGTTTGCAGCGCCGCGGTGCGCTGAAGCGAGGCAATCTGCGCACGCATAAGCGCCACGTACACGTCCTCGCGCGAGTCATCGCGGGAAAGCGCCGCCCGGGCGAACCACAGGCTCTCGCGGGGATCGCCCGAGTCAAGCAGCTTCCCCGATGCGGCCACCAGGGCATCAACCAGGCGATTCTTGCAATCCACGCGAAGCCCGTCGATGACATCGCAGCCATCGTCGCCCGGCAGGAGCTCGTCGGCGAACGAATCCTCGACCCGCGCGAACAGGTGCCCCCATCCGCCGCGCCCCGGGCGGTTGAATAACAGCGCGCGGCACACCTCCTCGAGCTCGAGGACGTCGCTTGCCAGCAACCGAGCCTCGATGCACACGCCGTTTTGATGCCTGACAAGGTAAGGGCAATCGCCCTCGGGCGTGGAAAGCGCCGAGCGCAGCTGCGACCAGGCAGCATAGAAGTTCTTTCGCCGGCACGACGCGCTCGACTCGGGCCAGAGCTGCGCGGCCAGGCGATCGCGCGATACGTCGCGCCCGCGGTTGAGCACGAGCAGGGCGAGCAGGGAACGGACCTTCTGCCGCGAAAGATGCCCCGATTCGACCATCGCGTCGCCCACCTTCACCTCCAAGCGACCGAACAGGTTCACGGTAAGGCGAGGCGGCGCCGGCGTCGCGGGCATCGCCGTCCCCCATGCCACTTTGCGAAACGCATCGGGATGCGTGCTCTCGAACGATGCGCGGGAGCGCAGCTTGCGAGCATGCGCGCGCTCGCACTCCATGCGTTGCATGGAAAGGGCCCTCTCAAGCCGGTTCGCCGCCATTGCGCAGCGGGAATCCAAGCCCGGCATATCCAGATACCCGTGCTCCAAAACGCGAGAGAACGAGCAAGCCGCA
>NZ_CAKTYH010000012.1 GCF_934632265.1 uncultured Senegalimassilia sp. | reverse complement strand
CCCTCGAGCAGGGCGTTCGCCGACTCGTAGCCGATGGCGCAATCCGACGTGTCGCGCACCATCTCGGCCAGCGCGCGCATGCGCTCGACCTCGGCGGCGTCGGCCTTGCAATCCACCAGATGGCGCAGCATGCCCGCCAACTGGGGCAGGCCGTCGCGGCACGGCACGCATTTGCCGCACGTTTGCAGCGCGCCCTCCTCGAGCAGCGTCAGCTGCTGCGCCAGAGGGCACATGCCCGGCGGCATGGCGTCGACGCGACGCTTCTGCCGGTCCAGGAACCCGCCGATGCGGGCATCGTCCGCCGAAGCGGGCGCAATGGACAATCTCGTCATTTCTCCCCCGTTTCGCCTGCTTAAGCAGGCTTGCAACGCTTATATGGCACGGCAACGGTGCACGCCGCCCCATCTTACTCCTAGTGTTTTGATACTTGCGCAGTATCCTATTGTACACGGCAGCGGTTCAGGTTTCCGTCCTGTTAACCTTCCGAAGAAACACAAGCCGCAAAACAAGAAAAGGCCGTCGCCGAAACGCAAGCCGAAAAACGGCGAACGCTCCAAGCGACGGCCCTCAAACGAACGCGAGCCCGCGCCCCTTCCGCGCAAAACCCGCCTTACAGCGCGGCCTTGATGGCGCGAGACAGATCCTCGAAGGTCTCGTACGCGGGAATCTCCGGATGCTCCGCCTTGATGGTGACGGTACTGCGGAACAGGAAGCCCGCCTTCGACGCCTTGATCATGCCCAGGTCGTTGTAGCTGTCACCCGAGGCGATGGTCTCGAAGCCGCAGGAATGCAGCGCGCGGACCGTGGTCAGCTTCGTCTGATCGCAGCGCATGCGATAGCCGGTGATGGTGCCGTCGTCGGCAACTTCCAGCGTGTTGCAGAAGATGGTCGGCCAGCCGAGCTTCTCCATGATGGGCTGGGCGAACTGCTCGAACGTGTCGCTGATGATGATCACCTGGGTCTGCGCGCGCAGATCGTCCAGGAACTCCTTGGCGCCGGGCACGGGCTGGATGTCGGCGATGACTTCCTGAATCTGCGGCAGGCCCATGCCGTGACGGCGCAGCACGTCCAGGCGGAACTGCATGAGCTTGTCGTAGTCGGGCTCATCGCGCGTGGTGCGCATCAGGTCGGGGATGCCGGCCTTCTCCGCGAACGCGACCCAGATCTCCGGTGCCAGCACGCCTTCCAGGTCCAGGCATACGATATTCATTCCCATGGGGGTTCCTTTCACGCCATCGTTGCTTTCGCAAGCCTCTGATGCGCATAAGCATAGGCTAACCCGCCAGCGCGCCCAACCACGTTCCGGTCAATGCCGCGAGCGAAAGGGGAAACGGCACCCGATGAGGCAAACGCATCCCTGACAGATAATGCTACGTCCCCAAAGCGTCAGGCTTATGACGAAACGCCGGCAACCCGCGGCATTGCGTTATTATCGGCTCATCCGTTCGATATGGAAGGGGACCGATGGCGCGGTTGTTCATTGTCGAGGACGATGCCTCCCTGCGGGAGAATCTTGTGCGCATGCTCAAACTTAAAGGGCACGAATGCCTTTGCTGCGAGTCGTTCGCGAACGCCGCGGGCGAAGCTTTGGCGGCATGCCCCGACTGCATCCTGCTCGACCTTTCGCTTCCCGGCGCGTACGGCCACGAGATCTGCCGCTCCATCCGCCAGGAAAGCAACGTCCCTATCATCGTGCTGACCTCATCCGATAGCGAGTTCGACGAGGTCATGAGCATGAACGTCGGCGCGGACGACTACGTGGTCAAGCCCTATCGCCCCGCCGCGCTGCTCGCCCGCATCGACCGCGCGCTCGCGCGCAGCGGCTCCGCCGACCCAGCGCGCGGGTGTCTTGAGCACAGCGGCGTTTCGCTCGACCCCGTGCGCGCCGAGGTCTCGTATCGCGGCAAAAGCGTCGAGCTGTCGCGCAACGAGCTGCTGATCCTGCGCATCCTTATGGAGAACGCGGGCTCCATTATCTCGCGCAGCGAGCTGATGGATGAGCTGTGGCAAACCGACGCGTTCGTCGACGACAACACGCTCACGGTGAATGTGAACCGCCTGCGTCGCAGCCTGCAATCCGCAGGCGTGCCCGAGGATTTCATCACCACCCGCCGCGGCCTGGGCTACGTGGTCCGATGAGCGCCGCGATTCGGGAAAGCCCCACGCCGGATGCGGCATTCAGCTCGGCGGGCGGCCCGGAGCCCAACTCGCCCATCGAGCCGCCACGCGGCACGCCCGCGCAACCCACCGCCGACGGCCGCGCCGACCGCCCGGAACGCGCCTACTCCTTCGGCGCGTGCCTCCGATCGCACGCCGGGTTCGCGATCGGCGCGATCGCCCTGATAACCGTCGTTGCAGGCATCATGGCCGTCACCGGCTCGAACGCTTCGGCGATCGCGCTCGTTTCCCTCTGCGAAGCCCTGTTCGCCAGCGCCGCGCTTGCGGCCGGGTTTTTGCGCGATCGAGAGTTCTACCAGCAGCTGGACCTGTTCTGCGACTCGCCCGAAAACGCGCGCTACCTCTCGTCGATCCTGGACGAACCGCGCACGCTCGAAGGCTCCATCGCCTACCGCGCGCTCGCCGTGCAGGGCAAAGCCGCCTCCGACGAGCTTGCCGCCCGTTCCCGCGATATGAAGGAGTACCGCAACTACGTCGAGCTATGGGTCCACGAGGCAAAAACGCCCATCGCATCAGCGCAGTTAGCGCTATCGAACCTTCACGGCCCCGAAATCAACAAGGTGCGCGGCGACCTTGACCGCATCGAATCCCGCGTTGAACAGGCGCTTTACTACGCACGCTCGGCAACGCTGAGCGAGGACTTCTCCATCGAGCAGCTCAACCTTGCAGCCCTCGCGCGCAAAGCGTGCCGCCAACGGTCCCGCACGCTCATCGGCGCAGGGATCTCGCTCGAGTTCGCCATCGACGAGGCGCTCGAAGTGCTCACCGACGCGAAATGGACCGACTTCATCATCGGCCAGGTTCTGGAGAACTCGGCGAAGTACGGCGCGAAGACCATTCGATTCGAGAGCACGGTGAAGGACGCAGGCACGAAAGACGGCTGCATCGAGCTGGCGATCAGCGACGACGGCGATGGCATCCCCGCTGCCGACGTGCCGCGCGTGTTCGACCGCGGCTTCACGGGAAGCCAGGGTCGCACGCATCACAAGGCAACGGGCATGGGGCTGCACCTAGCCGCCGTTGCCTGCGCAAGAATGGGCCTTGGCCTGCGCGTTTCCTCAGAAGAGAGGACGGGCACCACCATCGCGCTGACCTTCCCGCTCGACCGCACGCGCATGGATTTGGCAGCTAACCTTACAGGATCGTAAGGTTGCGGTAAGGCCCTTCGATGGCTCCGTTTTCGCGGGCGCCGCATCATGGGGATACGCCGAATCGAATAGAAAGGAATCCCCATGACCATGGTTACCGCAACCCCACCGGCAGGCATCGCGAACGCAAGCACGCCCGACAGCCGCAACGTCCTGCTTTCCGTGCGCGATGTTCGGAAAGTCTACGGCTCGCGCGAGGCCGTCACACGCGCGCTCGACGACGTATCGTTCGATATCTGCAAAGGCGAGTTCGTCGGCGTGATGGGCCCATCGGGCTCGGGCAAGAGCACGCTTCTGAACTGCATCTCCACCATCGACACCGTGACCAGCGGAAACATCATCCTAAACGGGCTCGATATCACGCAGCTGCGCAGCCGTCAGCTCTCCAAGTTCCGCCGCGACGACCTGGGCTTCATCTTCCAGGACGCCAATCTGCTGGACACCCTGACCGGTTTCGAGAACATCGCCCTGGCCCTTACCATCAAAGGAGAGAAGGCCGACGCCGTCCGCACAAAGGTCGACAGCACCGCGAACATGCTGGGCGTAACGGACGTCCTGCAGAAATACCCGCGCCAGATGTCGGGCGGCCAGCGCCAGCGCGTGGCCGCGGCGCGCGCCATCGTCGCCGACCCGAAGCTGGTCCTTGCCGACGAGCCCACCGGCGCGCTCGATTCGCGCAACGCCGCCGTCCTCCTTGAAACCCTCGAGGTATTGAACGCAAAGCTGCACGCCACCATCATGATGGTCACGCACGACGCGGTCGCGGCTTCCTACGCCGATCGCATCCTGTTCATCAAGGACGGCAAGCTGTTCAACGAGCTGCGCCGCGGCGATGACGCCCGAACCGATTTCTACCAGCGCATCCTTGAGGTTCAGGCGTTCCTTTCCGGCAAGCAGGGCGACTCCCCCGCGGTCGGATTCGCGCCCTCGCACGCTGCCAAGCCGCGCAACTAGGCGGTGGCCATCATGTTGATGAAACTAGCCTTGCGCAACGTGCGCCGCAGCATGCGCGACTACGCCGTGTATTTCGTTACCCTGACTTTGGGCGTGGCGATGTTCTACGCCTTCAACGCCATCGAGGACTCGCGCGTGCTCTTCGAGGCCCAGGAAGGCGCCGCGAACGTGTTCCTGGCATCCGGTGCGAGCATTTTCGACATCCTCGCGCAAGTCATGACCTATTTCAGCATCGTCGTCGCCGTGGTTTTAGGCTTTTTGGTCCTGTACGCCAACCGATTCGTTGTTCGGGCGCGCAAAAAGGAATTCGGCACGTACCTGCTTTTGGGCATGAGCCCGCGCCAAGTCTCTTCGGTGGTGCTGATGGAAACGCTGATCGTCGGCGTGATCGCACTGCTGGCGGGCCTTGGGCTGGGCTTTTTGATCTCGCAAGCGATCGCCTTCGCCACGGCTGGCCTCATCGGCGTGGCCATCAGCGACTATCATCTGCTGTTCAGCGCCCGCTCCGCCGAGCTGACGCTGGGGTGCTTCGCGCTCATCTTCGTTGTAGTCGCCCTGTTCAACGCCGTGCAGATTTCGCGCTGCAAGCTTGCCACGCTGCTTTCGGCTAACTCCCGCAACGAGCGCATGCCCGTGCGCAACCCCATCGTCTGCCTCGTTGTCTTCGTGCTGTCGTGCCTGATTCTGGCGAAGGCGTATGCCGAGCTCAACCTCGACGGCCTCGTGTACTTCGGCGAGCACTTCCGCACCGCAACCGCGCTGATGCTCGTCGGCACGCTGGGCCTGTTCTGGTCGGCATCGGGGTTCTTCATCCTGCTGATCCAGCGTCTGCGCGGCGTGTATTTCAAGGGATTGGCCATGTTCACCATGCGCCAAATCGCCGCGAAGGTGAACACTGCGTTCGTGTCGCTGTGGGCGGTTACCATTCTTCTATTCTTTAGCATCGTTGTGTTCTCCACGGGCTTTAGCCTGGCGTCGCTGTTCTCCGATCAACTGGAAGAGAACACCCAGTTCGACGCGTCGATCCGCGCGAGCCTGATGGCGCTTGACATCTCCGACATGGAAGCGGTGCCGGCCGACCAGTATGGCGGAGAAGAGGAGAAGGCGGCCGCAATCCAAGAGGTCGAGGCCCAACGCAACGAGATTCACAACCTATGGCAGGCGAACGACGGCTCCACCGCAGCGTATCTCAAGTCGCTCATCCCCGATTGGGACGAGCGCGTGACCGGCTCGGCTCAGGTGGACACGTGGCTTGCAAACGATTTGACGAATAGGCAGCTTATCGATGCCTGTGGTTTTACCCTTGAACAGGTTGGCTCTGACGAGAACTCCGCTATGGCCGACGAGGGCGTGCAGTATGTGCCGTTGTCGCAGCTCAACGCCGCGCGTCAACTTGCAGGCGAAAAGCCGATCGAGCTTGGCGAAAACGAGTACTTGGTCGATAACACGGTCGACAAGTCGACCGACTACGCGAAGGCTCTTGGTCGGAAAGGTCGTACCATCACTGTCGATGGCCATGAGTTGACGGCATCCGGGCAGGTGGTTTCGCAATCGCTTCAGGTAAGCAACATGAGTTGCCTTATCGCCGTACTGGTGGTTCCCGATGAGCTGGCAGCGGAAAGGTTCGCTGCAGGTGATTTGCCGTACCTGAGCGAGTTGAACGTCAACCTGGCTGGCGACTCGAAAGAGCAGGCCATGAAGGATCTGCTGGCCGAATACGGCAAGGCCGTTCCCCCGAGCGAAGAGCTTGCCGAGATGGGCTGGACCTACGATTCCCGCGCATGGCCGGTGTCCTATTACGACACGAGCGAGGGCATTATCGCCGACAGCATGGGACTTAAACTTCTCCTGGTTTACCTGGCGCTTTACGTTGGATTCATCTTCCTTATGACCACCGCGGCGGTTCTTTCCGTCCAGCAGCTCTCCGAGGTGGCGGACAGCATTCCTCGTTACCGCTTGTTAGCCCAGCTGGGATGCGACAGGGGCATGGTGCTGCGAAGCCTGCGCACGCAGATCGGCATCTACTTCGTGGCTCCGCTTCTGGTTGCAGGATGCCATTCCGCATGCGCGATCAGCCTCCTGTACGAGAACCTGCTGTCGCTTTGGGGCACGGGAGCGGTTTCCGGCACGCTTGCCATCGGCATCGCGCTGGTGGTTGCGGTGTATGCGATCTACCTGGTGTCCACGTACCTGGTCGCACGATCGGCAGTGATCTCCGGCGCAGGCAAGAAGCTGCTTGCGTAGGTTGATTTCCCGCAAACCCAGATTGCGCGCATGAGAGAATCGCCGTAGAACGCGAATCGCATGTGCGGCAGATGCTTTGCAAACAGCAACTCGCAAGCTGGCAGAGCGCGATCTTGCCGAGCGGCGCGAATACCGAAACGAGAAAGGGCGGTTGCCTGCGAACGATTCGCATGGCGGCCGCCCCTTACTTTACGCGCAAAACCACGTACTCGTTCAAGTTGCCCGTCTTGCCATCTGCCTCGAAGCGGCTTAGAAGCTCCGCCGAATCCGCCACCGCCGCCAACAGCCGCTCGATTTCCGGCTCGTCGAAATGATGGCAATAGCGGTACAGCCCCTGCGTGTCCTGCCAACCCAGCAGGTAATCGTTCTGAGGCAGCTCGGGAAGCCCCAGCTCAACGAGCGCACGGCCCGTGGTCTCCTGCGCCTTGCGCGCCAGCTTCTCGCTGTTCAAGAACCGCCAGAAGCTCACAGCCACGAACCCGCCCGGGCGCACCTTCGCGATAAGTGCGCGCAACAGCTCCCCGCGCCAGCGCTCCAACGGCACATGATGCATGAACCCGAACGATACCGCCAAGTCGCACGACGCATCCGGCACCTCAAGCGCTTCCCGAAGGCTGCCACCGGAAAGCCGCTCGATCGCGTCAAGATTCTGGAAAACCATGCGGGGCAGCGCATCGAACTCGCTTCGCTCCCCCGCTTCCACCAGCGGATCGCAGTTATCCACCGCATAACCCAACAGCATCCTGTCAGGTAAGGCATCCGCCAAATACCGCTCGAAACGCAGATTGCCACACGCCAGATCGAGCACACGCAACGGGCCCTTCCCATCCGCCAAGCCCATGACCTCGAGCAAGCGCACCCAGCCCTGCCATGGCGCCTGCCGCGTCTGCGAAAACGACTCCGCGTTTGCTCGATAGAACTCGCTGGTCAGCGCACACAACCGCAGCGCCAGCCCCTCTTCGGCGCCCCCATGCAATTCCATATTCTTACGACTCGCGCATCTCTCGCGCGCATTGCGCCAGCACGGCGACGAAGCGATCGACATCTTCCGGAGTATTGCGATGGAAGAAGCTCACGCGCAGCGTCTCCTTGCCCTCGCGAAGAGGGATGCCCGCCGCCTGCAGCGACAGCGGATGCTTCGGACGCCACGTGCCAGGCGCGACGGTGGTGTGGTTCTCCTCGCACGCCGACGCGCGCGACACGCACACGCGACGTCCGGACAAGTACTTCACCGACACGGCGTTAGGCAGGCCCGGCACGCTAACGCTCAAAATGTAAGGGCTTCCGCCTTCCGGTGCATGCACCACCACATCGGGGATTTCGCGTTTCAAACCCTCGATGGCGCGCTCGCGAAGGCTTGCAGCGTATTCCATATCCGTTTCCATATGCGCCGCCGTGATGCGCACGGCTTCGGCCATGCCCACGGCAAGGAACACCGGCTCGGTGCCCGAGCGCAAACCGCGCTCCTGGTTGCCGCCGAACGCGGTGGTGTGCATGGGAAGCCCGCGCTGCACGTACAGGATGCCGATGCCGCGCGGCCCGCCGATCTTGTGCGCGCCAGCCGTGAGCAGCTGCACGCCCCATTCGCGCGGATTCACCGGCATCTTGCAGAACGCCTGCGTGGCATCGCAGTGAAGCGGCACGCCCGGTGCCAGCTCATCGCGCAACTGCGCGATTTCGGGGATGGGGAAAATCCAGCCCGTCTCGTTCTGTACGCGCATCACCGAGATAAGCGAGGTGGGACCATCTTGCAGATGCTCTGCCAGCTGCTCCATGTCGAAGCCTCCGTCGAGCGCATCGACGTAGCGGCAATCCCAATCATGGTCGCGACGCATGCCGCGAACGGTGCGGGTCACCGAAGAGTGCTCCAACGTAGAGGTGATGATCTTGCCCGGGTTCTCGCGCTGAGCCAAGCACGCCCCGCGTATGGCCAGGTTGTTCGACTCCGTCGAGCCGGACGTGAAGTAAATCTCGTCAGCATCCACGCCAAGCACACCGGCGATAACCGCGCGACTCTCCTCGAGCATCTCTTTTGCGCGGCGTCCCACCACGTGCGGAGATGAGGGATTGCCCCAGCCGTCCATCATCACTTCGTGCATGCGCGCAAGCACCTCAGGATAAGGAGGCGTCGTTGCGGCGTTGTCCAGATATGTAAGCGGCTTGTCCACGGGCATTCCCATCATTGCTTCGTTTCGTTCTTTCCTTTAATTCTAACGTGGCCGTTTAAATGGCACTAAACCAACATCACTTGGGAACTGATTTCTCGATAAGCGGATAATGCCTGTTCACTGGTTGTTTTTCCGCTTTTTCGATAAGTGTTCTGCATCATCCAGGGCTTAATCCGCCGAGCATTTGCATGGAACCGCCGCGCACGCTTCGCAAAGCCTTCACGTGTATGTCGACATTGTGCAGAAAGAACCGATGTCGAGCGCTCCCCAAAGCCCGAAGCGCTTCTTGGCGCTTCCATGTCCGCCGCACGATCAGACCCTGCCGCTCCCGCATCCGCCACTCGCCAAACCCCGCAATCGACCCGTTCCCAACCATAGCTACCGCATACCCTGCTCCTAGCTTCGCACGCGACCCGATATACACAGTTACACGGCTTTTCTCGACACGGGCGCGCCGTCCCTTCGCCCTTTTGCGCGATGCCGTACAATACCGCCTATGGAAAAGACACTGCAGAACATCCTCGGCGAGATCCGCCGCACCAACGCCCCGCTTGCCCCCGATGCGCTCGATCGCATCATCCGCACCCGAAACCGCGAGGTGGCCGGTCCTGTTCGCTATGTAGCGAAAAAGAAGCTGCTACCGTTCTATCAAGAAGCGAAGGAGCATCGCCCGGAGCAATGGCGCACCTGGGGCGTCTCGCCCGCCGAAGAGGCCCTGCTGGTTCGGACGCTGCAGGTCAAACCGCGCCGCACCGCCTCCGGTGTGGCCACCGTCACCGTGCTCACGAAGCCCTGGCCGTGCTCGAGCGCGTGCCTGTACTGTCCCAACGACGTGCGCATGCCGAAAAGCTACCTGCACGACGAGCCGGCCTGCCAACGCGCCGAGCGTAACTGGTTCGACCCGTATCTGCAGGTCACCGCCCGTTTGCGCACGCTGCATCAAATGGGGCACGTCACTGATAAGGTGGAGCTCATCGTCCTGGGCGGCACCTGGAGCGACTACCCCGAAGCGTACCAAATCTGGTACATGCACGAGCTGTTCCGCGCTCTGAACGACATGAGCCGCGAAGCCACGGTAGAACGTGAATCAGAAACGCGCCGCGAGCAATACCGCAACGCCGGCATAGCCTGCGAGCGAGACGACCTTGCCGACTGGGCCGCCGAAGCACAAGCCCGCGTCACTGCCGGCAACGCCTCCTACAACGAAACGGTTCGAAACCTGTACGCTTGCGGAACCCGCGCGGACAACGATATTCCTCATCACCAACCGGTCGACCGCGACGCCGCAACCGTCGATGCTTCTTCTTGCCCCGATACAACCAACGATGCGCAGAGCGCCTTCCTCGAATCTGCCGCGTTCAACAGCCTGGAGAACGGCATCTCCGGTAACGGCTGGGCCGCTGCCGCGCAATGGCAGACTGCAACGTTTTCCCAGCTGGAAGTCCTTCAGCGCAACAACGAGTCCGCCGAGCACCGCTGCGTGGGCCTTGTGGTGGAGACACGCCCCGACGCCGTCACGCCCAAACGGCTTGCCATGCTGCGCCGTCTAGGCTGCACGAAGCTGCAGATGGGCATCCAAAGCCTGGACGAGCGCATCCTTGCCGCGAACCATCGAGGCATCGGCGTCGATCGCATGCAGCAGGCTTTCGAGCTTGCCCGCATCTTCGGCTTCAAAACGCATGCGCACTTCATGACGAACCTGCTCGGCGCAACGCCCGAAAGCGACGCCGTCGATTATCGCCGCATGGTCGAACATCCCGCCTTCAAGCCCGACGAGATCAAGCTGTACCCTTGCGCGCTTGTGGACGGCACGGGATTGGTCGCGCATTGGCGCGACGGCAACTGGCGCCCTTATACCGAGCAGGAGCTGGTCAACCTGCTAGCCGATGACGTGCTGATCACGCCGCCGTTCACGCGCATCTCGCGTATAATCCGCGACATCTCGGCACACGACATCATGACCGGCAACAAAAAAGTGAACCTGCGTCAACTGGTCGATCTGGAACTCGCAAAACGAGCCCGACCGGTGCAAGAGATTCGCTCCCGCGAAATCGCTTTTGGGGCCGCCGCAAGCGACGAGCTCTCGCTTTCGGAAATCGCCTACGAAACGACGAACACCCACGAGGTGTTCCTGCAATGGACAACGCCCGACAACCGCATCGCGGGCTTTTTGCGCCTGTCCATGCCGAACGCCGAATACGTGAGAGCACACGCTTTCGACCTACCCATTAACGCCGGCGAAGCCATGATCCGCGAGGTGCACGTATATGGGCGCGTTGCCGGCCTGCACCAAGGCGGCGAGAACGCCCAGCACCGAGGTCTTGGCCGCAAGCTCATCGAGCGAGCCTGCGATATCGCCCGAGAAAACGGATACCAAGCCGTAAACGTGATCAGCGCCATCGGCACACGCGGCTACTACCGCAAGCAGGGCTTCGCCGACAACGGCCTGTACCAACAACGCCGGTTATGAGCCAATGCCCCCGTAGCGTTCCGGCTCGCCACCTTTTAAAAGATGGCGAGCCGGAACGCTACGGGGGCAGATTCATTCACGCGACTCGAAAGGGACCCAGGCTGTGCCGCAGCTTGTCTGCACGTGCTCCAAGCGCACGCCGAAGGACTGCTCGATAGCAACACGAACGACGCTATCCTTCGGTTCACCCCGCGCGGCCAAGTGTCCTCGCTCCATCACAAACACCTGGTCAGCAACCGAAAGCGCCAGGTTCAAATCGTGAATCACCGCGACAACCGTCTTGCCGCGCTGCCGAACCTGGCGAATCAGCCGCACCATATCGAAACACGCCGCCACGTCCATGAACGACGTTGGCTCGTCAAGCAGCACGATCGGCGTATCTTGCGCTAGCACCATAGCCATGCGCACGCGCTGCCGCTGCCCGCCCGACAAGCTCTGCAGCGGACGATCGCGCAGCTCAGGCACGCCGGCAAGCAAAAGCGCCTCGTCGATGCGTTCTTCGTCTTCCCTGCTCAAGCGCGAAAACGACCCACAGCACGGGAACCTTCCGCACATCACCAGCTCGCGCACCGTCATCATCGGCGCCTCTTGCTGCTGCACCAACACGCCTAAAAGACGCGCTCGATCGCGAGCAGCCAGCGACGACACATCGCGCCCGGCAACGCGCACGCGCCCCGACGTCGGCTTCACCAGCCCCATGGCAAGTTTCGCAAGCGTCGATTTCCCGCAACCGTTCGGCCCGACGATGCAGCTGATGCTCCCTTTCGGAAACGACGCGGAAAAGCCGTCGAACAAAAGGCTGCTGCCGTACCCGAATACGACGTCGTCGAACTCAAGATCGCCCATCGACTTCTCCTTTCCGCGAACGAAGAATCAGATAAATGAAGAATGGACCGCCTATCAGCGCCATGCAAATTCCCACAGGGATCTCAAACGGCGCGAACAGCGTGCGTGCAACGGTGTCACACGCGCACACCACGATGGCCCCGACAACAGGCGAAAGCAGCAATACGCGACGGTTATCGTGACCAGCGAAGAAGCGAACGATATGGGGGACGACCAGCCCGACGAACCCGATAAGCCCGGCAAAGCAAACCGAGGCACCCGCCAGCAGCGCCGCAAGCGAAAGCAACGTCAGCCGGGTTCGCCGTACGTTCAACCCCAGCGCGTGCGCACCCTCATCTCCCAACGACAAGATGTTAAGACGCGTTCCCTGGCCTGCGGCCACAAGCAGCCCGATGCAGATCGCGCACCCAGGAATCACCAGCTCAGACGTCATCACGCCCGAAAGACTTCCGACCAAAAACCCGGATGAGTTCACGTAGGCATCCGGATTGAAAATAAGGATCGCATTCATTCCTGCCGTGAATATGGACGTGAGCGCCGTGCCGGCAAGCACGATGGTGAGGCGCGAGGCTCCTGCGTACGACGATACGAAGAACACCAGCAACGCCGAGGCAAGCGCACCCGCAAACGCACCGGCTGCCGACACGCCCAGCGCGTGCGGAGCCACGCATGCGAACAGCAAAACGAACAGGCCGGATCCAGCGTTGACGCCGATGATGTTCGGGCTGGCCAGCGGGTTATTCAGCGTTGCCTGGATAAGCGCGCCCGCCTCGGCAAGCGCCGCACCGGCAAGCACGCCCCCAAGGACGCGCGGCACGCGCACGTTCGCCAGCACGTTCACAGCCATGTCTGACGCGTTGCCCATAGCGTACGCCACCACGTCTTTTGCACCGATAGACGAAGACCCCAGCGCCAGACCAGCGAACACCACGCCGGCAAGCGCCAAAAGCAGAACAAGCAGCATCGTGCGAAAGCGATGTCGCGCGCAATCCGTCGCCGCAACCGTTTTGAGTCGATTCCCGCGCACGAATCAACCTATTCGCCGTACAGCGCATCGAACAGGACTTGATACGCCTGATCCCACTGAGCATTCGGCTTGTACTGGAACAACTGCGGATCAAGCGTCACCACACGATTGTTCTTCACTGCATCAAGCTGCGCCCATGCCGGGTTCTGCGTCGTCTGCTCGGCTAGCGCCTGTTGCGCCGCCTCATCCGAATTGCCCATAGGTAGAAGGAAGATGGTTTGCGGATTGTCCTGGATCAGCGACTCCAGGCTGTAATCGGACAATAGGCCTTTATCGGAATCGGCGATGTTCTGCGCACCCAAATCGGCAAGCATGGTCCCCGTCTGCGTCGAGGAAGACTGCACGCGCGTGCCGCCCGAATACGTGGTCAGCACCACGGCGCTGCCAGATTGCTTTCCTTCCGCCTTCGCGCAAATCTCGGCGATCCTATCGGCCGGACCCTGACCGTTTTCCGCATACGCTTGCTCGTCGCCCGTGATATCGCAGCAGGTACGCAGCATGCGCAGATAGTCCTCGAACGTGGTTACCTTGAAATACGCCACGGGGATATTCGCCGCCGTAAGCGTATCGGCCAACTCGGTTTGCGCAACACCGCCGCCGCGGCCGCTGCTCGACCCCGTCAAAATCACGAAATCGGGGTTGAGCGCGATGATCGATTCGGCGTCGAGCGACGAGAAATCGCCGATCTTCTGCGCATCAGACGCAATGTGGTAATCGGAGAAAGCGTCGTCGGACGCACCGACCAGCGTACCGCCGGCCAGCTCCCACACGTTTGCGAAACTGCCCATGCCGGCAACCACGCGATCATGCGACGTAACCGTCACTTCGCGACCCAAATCATCGGTAAAGGTATACGCGCCCTGCATGGCCGACGCCTTCGTTTCGCCCGCCTCAGATGCAGCGGGATCTCCTTGCGACGAGCACCCCGCCAAAGAAAACGACCCTACGCCCACAACCAACGCGCACGAAAGCGCAACGGCCCTATTTGCAGCCTTATTCATTGCTTGCTCCTTTTGGATTGGTTTGTCCCGCTAAGCGACCGATACGCCGGACGCATCCCGCGCTGCGCTCTTCATGCCCCATGCGCAATAATCGTCCTGTCCCAAAATGTCCCCATCGTGGTAATACGCAGCACGAGCGCGGCATCCGCCGCAAACGCCCTTGTAATCGCACGCTCCACACGCGCCCTTATATGCCTGCGTGCGCAGTTCTTGGAACACCGGACTGGCTTGCCAAATCTCATCAAACGGCTGTTTGCGCACGTCACCGGCATCTTCGGTCATATATGCGCACGCGCGCACAATGCCCTCGCTTCCGACCACGCAGTAGGTCAACCCCGCCAAGCAACCTCTCGTATAGCGCGTTTGCACGCCGATCTGCTCGGCGATGCGCATAAACTGCGGCGCGCACGTAGGCTTGACCTCGATACCAGCATCACAACCAGCGTGCAAAATGTCAGCGAGCAGCTGCTCGTTCTGCTCAACGTCGATGCTTTCGTCAGAAATGTCCTTGCCACGCCCAACCGGCACCAGGAAGAACACCGAATGATTCATCGCGCCCAATTCCTTAGCAAACCGAGTGATGCCGCACACCTCATCACGGTTCCAATCAACCACAGTGGTGTGAATCTGGAATGGCAGACCGACGCTTTTGCAGGCTTCGATTCCCGCCAGCGTTGCCGCATGCGCACCTTTGACCCCGCGAAACTTGTCATGCTTTTCCGCGTCAAGGCTGTCAATGCTGATGCCCATAGCGCACGCACCCGCCGCTTTCAGCTTTCGCGCAACGTCTTGCGTAATCAAGGTTCCGTTGCTGCCGAATACCGGGCGGAGTCCGCACGATGCCGCATGAGCTACTAAGTCGAAAATGTCATCACGCATAAGTGGCTCACCGCCGCTGAAAATCATGATCTTGAAACCTGCACGTGCAATGTCGGAAATCATCGCGCGCGCTTCTTCGGTCGACAGTTCTCGGTTATCGCACTCGTCTGCGTCTTGATAACAATGAGCGCACTTCAAGTTGCAACGATTCGTGGTCATCCACGATACGATCATCGTCTCCCCCTCTGATTGAGTTATCACTGCAGGGGAAAACGTTATCGAGCGACGCTACGTCACCGTCAATACAACGATAAGCGTACCTGTGCGGTTATTCCCGCGTATCGGAGCGAGAACAATCGAGCGCATCTTGCAAGAAACTCAACGTGCGCCGTTGAATGCCGGCATAAAAGTCACGGCCGTACTGCTTCGGCCCCGAGCTGCGCTGATTTGCCAAGCGCTTCAAACCGGCAAGGGCATGGGGCATGCCCCCTAAGCTGGAAAAACGAATTGCAAGCGCTCGCGCGCGCTCATCGGTTGCCAATACGCCGTCATGCATTGCCTCGATCGTATCACCCATCAGCTGATGCCAACAGATAACCTCTTCACGAGATAACTCGGGAATCGGGCAACCCTCAAGCGATTCGCCGGTGATGGCAGACCACAGCATGTCCTCACGATCCCGCACGCTACCAACGGCGGATGCCGATTCGCTCCAATCCACATGATCGGCCACAGCAAGATGCGCGCGCAAACTCTGCAACGCATTCATATCCCGAAGGATCCTCGCGCTTTCACGTTCAAGCTCCGCCTCGCGATTCGCCAAAGCAGCGGTCAGCTCACCGTCAGGGTCGCTTCCTTCGCCCTCCTGAATCTGGGCAAGCGAAAGTCCCAGATATTTCAGCGTGATTATGCGATTGAGACGGTCGACGTCAGACGAGGAATACAGGCGGAGATTTTGCTCCCCCTTGCATGTGGGATGCAGCAGCCCGCGTTGATCGTAGTACTGGATGGTCCGAACCGTCACGCCAACGCGCGAAGCCAATTCTCCAACCGTCATCAAGTCTTGGCCGCCTTGTTGTCCCATGTCCCGCTTCACCCCACGAACCGACATCTACTCTGCCGAAAAATAATCACTGTAGCGGATGACGCTACGTCATCGTCAAGCACTACCTCGCAGATGAATCGAACACGCAAGGGTTCAAGCAATCAATCGGAACCCGGCCCTGCACAGCATCGATAGCCGCTTGCATCGCGCGTTCGCGCAGCTCGCGACCGGATTCCTCCGACCAATACGCAGCGTGCGCCGAAAGCACGGTGTGCGGCGCCTTCATAATGGGATGATCGAAATCGAAGGGCTGCTCCTGTTCGAACACATCCAAGCCCGCGCCCCACAGCTTGTCCTCGCAAAGGGCTTGGGCCAACGCCACCGTATCCACCACAGCACCGCGAGCGGTGTTCACCAGCACGGCATCCGACTTCATAAGCGCAAGGCGTTCGGCGTTGATCAGATGATGCGTCTCGGGGGTAAGCGCCGTATGCAAGCTGACCACATCGGCCTGCTGCAAAAGCTCCTCCAAACGCAGCACGGGATAGCCTTCGGGCGTGCGACGGCCGGGTTTCAGGCTGCGAGACCAGCACACCACATCAAAGCCCAGACCAGCAGCCTTCTTGGCTGCCGCTCTGCCGATTTCCCCCATGCCCACGACACCGAACACGCGGCCGCGACACTGCCCCAGCGGTCGCGTGCGCGCATAATCCCACACGCCGCGACGCATATCGGCATCAAGCTCGTTGATCCGGCGCAAAACCGAGAGCGCCAACGTTATGGCGTGATCCGACACCACTTCCGTGCCATAGCCAGGCACGTTGCAAACCGCAACGCCATGCTCGGTGGCAGCTTCCACATCGATCTCATCGTACCCGACGCCCGTGCGGCTGACGGCCTTCAGGTTCGGGCACGCCTCGAACACCTCGCGCGGGAACATCGCATACGACGTCACCGCCGCATCGGCATCGGTTTCCAGCAATCCGCTTATAACCGCCTGGGCCGTGCGGCCGCGAGTGACCTCGAACTCGATGCCCGCTTCCCGAGCCATAGCCTCTTCCAGGTAGTTGTCCTCGAAATCGGTATCAACCGCTACGATCTTCGCCATATTCGCTCCCGTCATCGCCCTTATCAGGCGTTTGCTTGCTCGGCCATTTCCTTCAAATCCGACAGATCGGTAGGGTCATCGGGCAGATCGATCCCATACGCATCGGCGATCGCCCGCGCCTGCTCCACGCGCAACGACGCCAGCGCACCTTGCTTCGCCTGCGTCAAATACTCCGATGACAGCAACAAGCTGCGTGCGATGAACTCCGTCACGCGCGGATCGGTGCCGGACACCTGCAGCACGCCGACGACGGATTCCGGGGTCAACGACAGCAAGCTGGCGCCGTCCATCCCAACGGCGTTTCCGACAACCTCGTCAAGCGTATCGGCCGCTTCCTTCGGATCTTCGTCCTCGTCGGTAACGCGCCGCAGGCTCTTGAACATCGCCTGGTAAAACGCCAGCAGCAACTTCATCAGATAGTCTTGCTCGAACATCGGCCGCTCCTAGCTATTCGTCGGTTCGTGGAAAATGCCCAGGTGCTCATACGCCCGCTCGGTTGCCTGACGGCCCTTCGGCGTGCGGATGAGCAGCCCTTGCTGCATCAAGTACGGCTCATACACGTCCTCAAGCGTATCCGGGTCCTCGGCCAACGCCGATGCCAGCGTGGTCAACCCTACCGGACGCCCGCCGAACTGCACGCACAGCAGCTCCAAGATGCGATTGTCCACCGCGTCCAGCCCCAGCGGGTCCACCTCGAAAAAGCTCAGTGCCTGCGCGGACACGTCCTCGTCGATGACGCCGTTGCCGCGCACCTGCGCCCAGTCGCGCACGCGCTTGAGCATACGGTTCGCCAAACGAGGCGTGCCGCGGCTTCGGCGGGCGATCTCAAGCGCACCATCGTACGAGATGGGCACATCCAAAATGGAAGCCGAGCGCTGCACGATGGAAGCCAGCTCCTCGGGCGTGTAGTACTGCAAACGGAACGCGATGCCGAAGCGGTCGCGCAGAGGCCCGGTCAGCAAACCCGTGCGGGTGGTTGCGCCGATAAGCGTGAAGCGCGGCAAATCCAAACGGATAGAGCGAGCCGCCGGCCCCTTGCCAACCACGATGTCCAGCGCGAAATCCTCAAGCGCGGGATAGAGGACCTCCTCCACCATGCGGTTCAAACGATGAATCTCATCGATGAACAGCACATCGCCCTCTTCAAGGTTCGTGAGAATCGCGGCAAGGTCTCCCGTGCGCTCGATGGCAGGGCCGCTGGTGGTTTTGATGTTCGCGCCCAGCTCATTGGCCACTACGGTGGCAAGGGTGGTCTTGCCCAGGCCCGGAGGTCCCGAGAACAGGATATGGTCCGCAACGTCGCCGCGCTCCTGCGCAGCTTGGATCAAGATGGCAAGCGACTCCTTGATCTTCGTCTGGCCAAGATAATCGCCCAGGCGCTTCGGTCGCAAGCTGCGATCGAGCGCAAGGTCATCCTCGGTCAAATCCGGCGTGACCGCACGCTGCGAGGGATCGGTCGCACCGACGGGAGCCGCCGACGCGGATCCGCCATCGAAACCGGTGCCCGCCTCGAACACCATTCCCTCTATTTTCACTCCATCAGCCAAAGCTCAAGCTCCGTCATCCATATTCTTCCAAGCCGCCCCGTCCTTGCCAAAAGCAAAGCAGCGCCCCGCATTCCGCAAGGCCCCAAGCTTCGGCGGCGCTCCAGCAAAGCCTACCCCTGTAGGGGAAATCAGCGCATCCGCCAAGCCGATGGCACAACCTGTTATTTACCTAAACGTTTCAAGGCGTATTTTATCAGCGCGTTCTCGTCCGCGTCTTCGGGCGCGCCCTTTAACGCAACATCTGCCTCCGCAGAGGCAAAACCCAAAGCCAACAGCGCTTCACGAGCGCCCTTGAGCCGCTCGGCCGCAGCGGCGGCTGCCGAAGCAGGAGCACCCGCGGCATCGAACAAGCTGGCCAGCCCCTGGTCGAACGAACCCTTCAACTCCAGGATGATGCGCGATGCCGTTTTCTTGCCCACGCCCGGGATCTTCTGCACCGCAGCCACATCCTGCGCCTGCACGGCCGCCACCAAAGCTTCGGGCGCGAACGAGGACAACGCCGCCAGCGCAACCTTCGGGCCCACGCCGCTGACTCCAATCAAGCGTTCGAACAGCGCTTTCTCCTCAAGCGTCAAGAACCCGTACAGCGCGATGCCGTTATCGGACACCTGAAGATAGGTATGCACCTGCACAGGCTCGCCCACCGCCGGCAGCTTCGAAAGCGCGCCCTGCGACATACCGACAGCATATCCGACGCCCTGCACATCGATATACGCACATGCGGCGGTCTTGCCCGCCAACGCACCTTTCAGAAATGCGATCATCGCGCACCTTCCTCCAAAATCTTACGCGCCGCCGCACCGGCAGCGCCGCCCGTTCCCGCACCGGCCATCACGCGACCGCGCGCTTCCAGCTTCGCCAACGCATTAGCGCCGCCGACTCCTCCGAACCCCTCGTGGGTGGTATAGCAGATCGCGGCCGCAAGCGCGTCCGAGGCATGATCGGGCTTCGGCTCCACCTGCAGGTTCAGCAGCTTCTTCACCATGTACTGCACCTGCGCCTTATCGGCCGAGCCGGTGCCCACCACGGCCATCTTAATCTGCCGCGGCGTGAACTCGCCGACCGAAAGCCCATGTTGGGCGCACGCCACCAACGCCGCGCCTCGAGCCTGCCCCGTGGCAAAGGCTGCCGTGATGTTCTGGCCGAACCACACGGTCTCGATTCCCAGGCACACGGGCTCGAACCGGCTGATCACGGCCGAAATCTGCTCGTGAATCTTCGCCAAGCGCTGCGATAGCTCCACGCCTGCGGGCGTGGAGACGCACCCGTACGCCACGCACTCCATGCGCGGGCCGTCTTGCCGCACCACGCCCCAGCCCGTGTTCGCCAAACCCGGGTCTATACCCAAGATCGTTCGAGGTTCCGTCATCCGCCCGCCTTATCCGTTCAAACATTTGTTCGTGGACATACTACCACACGGATGTTCGCATTCCCCCAACGATTTTCCTGCGCCCGCCCGTTTCCAAAACCGGCCGCCCAGCGCAAGGTCCCAGCGCGCAAAAAGGCCCCCCTGACGGGAGGCCTTCCATTCGCAAAGGATGTTCCGCGCGCTTACTCGTCCAGAGCAGCCGCGATCTCCTCGGTGATATCCATGGTGTGGTACACGTTCTGCAGGTCCTCAAGCTCTTCCAGCTTGTCCACCAGGCGCATGACCTTCTTGGCATCGTTGGCGGTGACGGTTGCGGGCGTGGTGGCCTCCATGGTCATCTCGGCGCCCTTGACCTGCACGCCCTGCTCTTCCAGGGCCTTCTTCACGGCCATGAGGTCGGACGGCTGGGTGTAGACGATCCACTCCTCGTCGGCGTCCTCGTAGTCGTCGCCACCGGCCTCGATGACGGCCATCTCGAACTCTTCCTCATCGGCAGCGGCGCCGTTGGGGCCCATGGGGTGCTTCTTGTCGCCCGTCTCGATCTCCTTGGAGACCATGATCTGGCCCTTGCGCTCGAACATGTAGGAAACGGAACCGGAGGTGCCCAGGTTGCCGCCCGCATGGGCGAACGCGGCGCGCACGTCGGCAGCGGTGCGGTTGCGGTTGTCGGTCAGCGCCTCGCAGAGGATGGCCACGCCGCAGGGGCCGTAGCCCTCGTAGACGACGGTCTCGTAGTTCGCGGCGTCCTTGCCGGAACCGAAGGCCTTGTCGATGGCGGTCTTGATTTTATCCTTGGGCAGGGAGTAGCCCTTGGCCTTCTCGATTGCGGCGGCCAGCGACGCGTTGTTGTCGGGGTTCGGGTCGCCACCCTCCTTGGCAGCAACGGTGATGTTGCGCGACAGCTTGGAGAACAACGCGGAGCGCTTAGCGTCCTGCGCAGCCTTGCGATGTTTCGTGGTTGCCCACTTAGAATGCCCTGACATAGCACGTCCCTTCGAATTACTGCAAATACCAGCTGATAATTCTAGCACCCTTGTCAAGTAAACCGTTCCCCAGCCATGCCATTCATATGGTTTGCAAAACGGAAAATCGGCGAAAACGGCCGAAGTCGCCGCCGGCATCGCAATCGCCCGACTCCCCGAAAACGCTCGCGGGCGAAAACGCGCACCCCTATTTCCCGACCTCTCCGCATGTGGTTTCGCGATTTGCCACCAAACCCGCCGCAAATCCGCCGACCGCCGTCCCCATCGTTGACTTTGCGTTTCCCCAAACCCACCATATATCTAGATTTAGTTCGCAAACCGCAACCGCACACGCCGAAGGGGGCTTCATGCGCTACATCAACTGCCTGAACAACATCTCCGCCAAGGGAACCGACCTGCTCGGATCCGACTACCAGCTCACCGACGACATCGCGCAGGCTTCCGGCGTGCTCGTGCGCAGCGCCGCCATGCACGACATGGACCTGCCCGAGGGCCTGCTGGCCGTCGCCCGCGCCGGCGCGGGCGTGAACAACATCCCGCTCGACAAATGCGCCGAAGCCGGCGTCGTCGTGTTCAACACCCCCGGCGCCAACGCCAACGCCGTGAAGGAACTGGTCCTGTGCGGCATGCTGCTGGCAAGCCGCGGCATCCTGCCCGGCGCCGCCTGGTGCCGCGAGCACGCCGACTCCCCCACCATCGGCAAGGACGCCGAAAAAGCGAAGAAGGCTTTCGCCGGCCAGGAGATCTCCGGCAAGACGCTCGGCGTCATCGGCCTGGGAGCCATCGGCGCGCTGGTGGCCAACGCCGCCATCGACCTGGGCATGAACGTGCTCGGCTACGACCCCTACGTCTCCGCCGAGGCCGCCTGGCGCCTGTCCCCCTCCGTCGAACACGTCACCAATCTCGACGACGTCCTGCATCGCAGCGATTACGTCACCATCCACGTGCCCGCCATGGATTCCACGCGTGGCATGATCGGCGCGCATGAGCTCGAGGTGGCCAAGCCCGGCTGCGCCGTCATGAACTTCAGCCGCGACACCCTGGTCGACAACGCCGCCATGGCCGAGGCCCTCGAGGCCGGCCGCGTGGCCATCTACGTCACCGACTTCGCAACGCCCGAGGTCATGGCCATGCAGAACACCATCGTGCTGCCGCACCTCGGCGCCAGCACCGCCGAGGCCGAGGACAACTGCGCCATCATGGCAACGCTGCAGATGAAGGATTACCTGGAGAACGGCAACATCAAGAACTCGGTGAACTACCCCGCCTGCGACATGGGCCCCGCTCCCGCGCAGGGCGGCCGCGTCGCCGTGCTGCACGCCAACGTGCCCGACATGCTCAGCCAGATCACCGGCGTGTTCGGCGAGGTGGGCGCCAATATCGACAACCTCACGAACAAGGCCCGCGGCAACGCCGCCTACACCATGCTCGACCTCAACGCCCCCGCAACCGACGAGCTTGTCGCCAAGCTCACGGCCATCGATGGCGTCCACCGCGTCCGCATCGTGAAGTAGCGAACGCAACACCCATAGCATCTCGCAAAACGGGACGCGGCTTGAACTCAAGCCGCGTCCCGTTCTTTTTGAAGTCCCAGCTCAACAAGCCGTCTAAGCGACCTATTCGCTGGCCTCTATCGTGCCGCCACCCACAACGGCATCGCCATCGTAGAGCACCAGCGACTGCCCCGCCGCCGGACGAGCAACCGACTCATCGAAGCGAACCACCAGCTGATCGCCTTCCATAACCGCCTCGGCAGCCTGCGCTCGTTGACGGTAATGGGTTTTCGCCGTAACGCGCAATGGCCTATCAAGCTCCGCCACCGAAATCAGGTTCACATCCCCGGCACGCACCTCGCGCACCCCCAGCTCGCTGCGCGGGCCTACCACCAGCACGTTCTCGCCGGCGTCCTTGCCAACCACGTACAACGGCTCGGGCGCAGCAATGCCGATACCCTTGCGCTGCCCTATCGTGTAATGGACCAGCCCGCTATGCCGCCCAAGCACCTTGCCGTCAACGTCAACGATATCCCCAGGCTCGAACGCCGCAGGAACCGACGACTCCTTACCGTCATCACGCGCGGCATCGTCCCCGAACCCCATATACCTTGCAATGAACGACGCATAATCGCCATCGGGCACGAAGCAGATATCCTGGCTTTCCGCCTTGTGGGCGTTTCCGAACGAATGCTTCTCCGCCAGCTCTCTCACCTGCGGTTTCGTTAGCTCTCCCAGCGGAAACAACATATGCGCCAAGTCATCTTGCGTCAGGTGATACAGTACATAGCTCTGGTCTTTCGCCTCATCCAGCCCGCGGCGAAGCTCGAAGCGGCCCGTTCGCTCGTTGAATGCCCGGCGCGCATAATGGCCGGTCGCCACATAGTCGAAACCAAGCTGCGCACGGCGGCGCTGCAAAGCGGCGAACTTCAGATACCTGTTGCAGTCGATGCACGGGTTCGGCGTGCGGCCGTGCAGGTACGCATCGCAGAACCGATCGATCACCTCGCAGCCGAACGTTCCCGTGAAGTTGAACGTGAAGTGCTCGAGCCCCAGCCCGAACGCCACCTGACGGGCGTCCTCCACATCGCTTTGGCTGCAGCAGGTGCTCTCGCCCACCACGCACGCGCCCCCGGCGCCGGCAACCTCGTTGTCGAACAGCTTCATGGTGACGCCCGTTGCATCATAGCCCGCGTCGCGAAGCAGCAGCGCCGCAACGGAGCTGTCCACCCCGCCGCTCATCGCAACCAGCACACGCTCTCGCATTTCACCATCCACCTGGGATTACTCCTTCAAACAACCAACTGCTGCACTATTACCGAAACACACATCGCGCTTATCGGCGAAGCTGCTCGCAAACGCACGCAGACCTACGCTCAGCGTAGCAATAAACCGCTCGCTCAAATACCTAACCGACAAGCACGCTCGTGAGCTTCGCAGATTCCGCTTCGCTGCCGAAAAGCAGCCCTGCGACCCACCAAACCCAGCCGCAAAACACGCCCTCACACAGCTCCTGGGTCCCACACGAATCCTTATGCAAGCGCATAGCTCGCTAACACATCGAGCCCTTTCGCGAAACCTGCGACCCCGAATGTCCCAGCCGTCGAACTAGATATAATCCGCGAACTTGACCGCAGGCCACACGGCATTCGGGTCGCATTCCTCGCGATCGATGCGCAGGCAATCATGGCAGCGCCCCTCGCGACAACGCATCTGTCGCGCCTCATCGATCAAAGCACGGAACAGCGGCGCCATATGACCGCCGTCCTCCACGAAGTACTCGGGGTGCCACTGCACGCCCATAAGGAAGCGGCAATCCTTCGCCTCCACGCCCTCCACCAGGCCATCGGGCCCGTAGGCCGCAGCCGCCAAATTCGGAGGCAGCGCACGAACGCCCTGATGATGCATGGAATTCACCGCAGCGGAATCACAGCCCAAGATCTCGCCGAGCTTGCTAGAGCGCATGATCGAAACCGTATGGGTAGGATGCCCGTATTCCTTGGTCTGCCAATGGTTCACGCGCGCGCCCGATTGCGTTTGCACGCCCTCTGTCGGCACGGGGACATCGTCGGCGGCGCACATGCCATCGAACTGCTCCTCCAGGTCAAGATACAACGTACCCCCGAAGAACACGTTGATCATCTGCATGCCGCGACAGATGCCCAGCAATGGATAGTCGAACTGATACGCGTAGCTGAGCAGCAGATACTCCACTTCCTCGCGCTCGGGCGTCAGCTCGGAAAGCTTGCCATAGGTGATATCGCCGCCGTATCGAACGGGGCTGATATCCTGGCCTCCCGACAGCACGAAACCGTCGATGCGCGGCAACAGCGATTCATACACGCTGACATCGCTGGTGAACGGGACGATCAGCGGCGCCCCTCCCGCAGCGACGATGGCCTGCGCGTAGTGGTTGTTCATGCGAAGGATGCCCTCGTTCGGGTCATACGTCGGCACGATGCCGATGACCGGCCGCGATGCACCCATCGCTTTCGTGGCGATCTCCTCGATGCTGACAGGACGCTGCACGCTTTCCATAACGCCCCCTACAAAGTGCCGAAGATGCGGTCACCCGCATCGCCCAAACCGGGAAGGATATATGCCTGCTCGTTCAGCCCATCGTCCAGCGCGCACGTCCAGATGCGAACATCGGAATCCTCTTGCAAAACGGCGCGAACCCCTTCAGGAGCAGCAACCAGCACCAGGAATCGGATATCGCGAACGCCCCGCTCTCGCAGATAATGGATGGCAGAAAGCGCACTGCCGCCCGTCGCCAACATAGGGTCGATCAAAAACACCGTTCTGTCGGCAATGCCCTTCGGCATCTTCGCGTAACACTCGCGCGGCTGATGCGTCTGCTCATCGCGCTCCATGCCCAACACCCCAACCGTAGCAGAGGGTATCGCGGAAAGAACCCCGTCCAGCATGCCCATGCCCGCACGAAGGATCGGCACCACGGCAAGATTCTCGCCCGCGATCCGCTTCCCAACCGTACGTTGCAAAGGCGTATCCACCTCAACAGGCTCCGTAGCCAAATCACGCGAAGCCTCATACACTTCCAGCATGGCCACTTCATGCACAAGCTGGCGAAACTGGGAGGGAGCCGTGGAAGCGTCGCGCATAATCGACATCTTATCGGCGATAAGGGGATGCTCGAGCACATTCAGTCGCTCGTCAGCTAATCGCATCTCTTCCATCCCAAGGCTCCTCTCAGACTCCAGCGATCTTTGACTGCATATCATACGCTAAAGCCCGACTCCCAAGCACCGTCAACCGGCGTTCGGCCAACAAACTATAACAATTTTTTCCCATTCGGAAACAAGTTGCAACAATTTCTCGGTTAGCTATATCTATCAATCAGAAAACACCAGGCGAGAAGCTAGTTTTGTGACAGTTTCGCAACCGCTTCGAGCACGCAACAACCACCAACGCGAAGTCGAATCAAGCCCTTTTGCCCGTTTTCATAACAAAACAATGTGGACAGCGAAGTGTTTCTTGTTATAGACTGTGCAGGTAACAAGCGTGGATACCTATGCGCCAACATAGCTCCCGCTTGCATCGACAACAAAAAAAGAACCCCCTAGCGCCAACTAGGGGGTTGCCTAAGTGATCAAGTATCGACCACTCACTCACAGGTGATATTTTACCACTTAGAACATGCGCTCACAAGGCGTTCTTGTTTTTGCACCCTTTTTTTCATTGTCGAAAACGGAATACATTCGACTAGAAAGCGACTGCGTTTCCGCAGGTCGCGAAGGGTGCAGTATGCCTCAACCACCAGTTGGTGCGGCGGTCCCCCACATGCAAGGAAGCGAGTGGGAGATTTTCCGCACGCTTATCACGCATGACGACCGCAACAGCTACTACGTGGTCTCGTCTGACGCCAGCGGGTCCTGGGAGGACACCGCAGTGAAAAGCGAATCGCTTCCGGCTATGGGCTTCAACACGAAGTCCGCCTATTACATGACCCACAACGGGTTCACTTCGGCATGCCGTAAATCGGAGCAGGTCAGGCAGCTGAACGCACTGTTCTTCGATCTCGACTGCCATGATCAGGGCCTTCGGGAAACCCGCGCTATCGTATCCCAAACGCTCAGCACGCTTAAGCATGCTGTCGCGGATGGCGTTCTTCCTCAACCCACTATGACCATCGATTCCGGTCGAGGCGTGCAGCTGTTCTATGTTCTCACGCGGTCGATTCCGTACCGCGTGAACGCAAACGGCCAGGTCAACATCAAATCAGTGAAGCTGTTCGAAAACGTGCAGAAACGCATGGCCTCGTTGCTTGATTCCGTCATCTCCCCTATTCAGGGCATCTCGGTGGATCGCGCAACGTTCGACGTTTCCCGCGTTTCCCGCATCCCTGGAACCTACAACGCAAAAGCAGGACGTTTCGCCACACTGTGTGACTACTCCCTCGATGCGCTGTACAGCTTGTCGGGACTCTCCAGCTTTGCAAGTGCACATGCTGCGGAACCGATTCGCAGCAATAACCTCAAGCGAGCGTTCAAAAAGACTGCATCAGTCCTGAATTATCAGCCGATGATGAACAGCCGACTGGCGAAGATCACCGAACTCCAAAAGCTTCGCAATTTCAACTGCGAAGGAAACCGCGAGCTCATGTCGTTCGTGTTCTACAACACGGCAGTTCAGGTGTATCCGCATGAAATTGCCCAACGAAAATTAATCGACTTCAACAACGCGTTCATCAACCCGCTCAATCAAAGCGAGCTGGACGGGATCATCAAATCGGTCGACTCCGTCACCAACCTGCGCGGAGAGCAAGGTTATTACCTGATCGGCGCGAATCGCCTTCGTGAGCTTCTGGGCATGACACTTGAAGAAGAAATGGCTATCAACTTCTTTGAATCAAAGCGATCGGTTCTACGCAAAGAAGCCAAACGCATAACCAAAGCGAAACGCGAGCAGAGAAACGCTCGTATCGTGGCCTTGTTCCGTCAAGGTTCACATACGTATGCTTCGATAGCAAAACAAGTTGTGTGCTCGGTCAGGACTGTAGCTGCGGTCATTAGCTCCTATAAGCAAACCCAACGCCAACCAGTCTTGGTGAGCACCACACGTTATAACAAGAAAGTACTAGCTGCATGCAATTTTTTGTCATACGAGTTTAAGAAGTGCTTGTTACCCACCTCTTTACCTTTTCTACCTTTTCTTGTTACTCCCTCGTTTCTGTCTTTGTTTCGTTTTCCTATGACAAAAACCCTCCCTACAAGTGTTTTTGTCACTCGTTGGGAGGGTTTCATACTGGCCGTTTGCCGTTACTTCCATACGATGCGTTTAATCGAGTGATTTCTCTATCGAACGCACCAGGGCTTTGATTTCTCCTAGCAGCTTGAAGTCTGCTTCTCCTTTCGCGCTTTCAGCGTGTCGGAGAGCGTTCCTCGCTGTTTTTAGGTAGCCGTTAACATCCTTTGGTGCTTTGGACTCTCGTACGGCTTTTTCGAGCGTTTTGGTTTGCGTCGCTGCAACAAGCTCTTCAATCGGCTGCTCCTGCTTAGAAGTTTTTGCTGCTTCAATGAGGGTTGTTATCTCCTCTGCAGTCAATTCTTCTTTGTGGACGGCGTTGATCACGCTTTCTTGCTGCACGCTCGTGAGCTTAGACAAGGCTTCTGCCTGGGATTGCGTGATGCTTCCTGCATCTAGGAGATCGTTGCCTTCTTTCGAAAGGTTCCTTGCAATGTTCAGCAACACCTGTGCAGTTCGTTCAGACACTCCAAAGTGCTCTGCGAGGTACGTTTTCGTGTTCACGCCCTTCAGGGATGGGTCGTCTTTGCGCCACTCTACCAGTTTGTCAGCAAGAACCCTAAAACCTTGCGCGCGTTCAGATGGCTTGATATTTCGCTGCCCGATGTTGCTCGAATGCATGATGAAGTTTGCTTGCTCATCAGAAACTGCACCCAGCTTGTGGCATCTGCCGGGAACCATGCGCCATGCATCGCCATACTTTTCAGCAAGGAGTTTGCATGCTCGCCAACGACGCTCGCCATCGATGATCTGGATGCCGTCCTCGGTTTCTCGCAGAATCAGCGGTTCAACTTCCTTGCTGTTCCAAATCAGGCCGGCAAGGTTGTTCACATCCTCGTCAGTGATGGTATAGCTGTTGTTAGGGTTCGGCTTCAGGTTGTCGATATCGAACCAGTCGAATCCCATTTCGGCCAGCAGCGTGTTCCGACGATTGCTGTTGGCCATCTTATCAGTGATGGCCCCGTCTTGATTGTCTCTGGCCTCGAATGCCGCAAGGCGCATTTGCTCATCGGTGAGTTTCTCGTAACGCGGCGTTACGTTGGCGATTGCTCCCCCGTTGTTTTTCAGTGCGGCTTGTAGCTTGTTCCTAGGCATTCATTTCCTCGATTTCCTGGGCCAACAGACGATACGAAATCGCGGGTTTGCTGTTGGGGTCATACTTGATCAGGGGCTCCATCGCCAAACTTGCTTCAGGAACCACGGTGCTCTTCTCGATCTTCGTGTTGAAGTACTCTGCGTTCGGGATAGCTTCCTTCATCATCTGGCAGCCATATTTGTATGCAGACGTATTTCGCTCGATCATCGTCTGCAGAATCTTCCAGTGCTGCGGCAGACGACGACGCTCCCTTGCCGTGCGGTTGATCGTATCGATCGTCTGCGAAAGGCCCGCGATAGCATAGCCGTCCACTTTGATCGGGATGATGATATGCGAAGCGTTGTTGCCAGCCTCCAGCGCAACAATGGCGTTCGTGGTAGTCATATCCAGGCGAGGACCGCAGTCGATGATGATGTAGTCGAACTTTCGCTCTCCGCTCTTGGCGGTTTCGTCGATGAGGTCTTCGATTGCGTACAGCAGACGGGTATCTACGCCGCCGGCAATCTCGGCCTTCAGACGAGTGTCCGCGTCGGCGAATCGGAAGTTCGAAGGGACGCAAAACACGTTTTCATAGTCGGTGGTGCGCATGACCTCGCTCAGCGACATACGTGGGGAGCTTGGGGTTGCCTGGTACAGGACGTCGGCGATGCAGGCCTCCTCCGAACGGGGGTCGTAGACGCCCAAGCTCTGGCTGACATTACCCTGGCCGTCCATATCGATAACCAGAACCTTGTAGCCGAGCTCCGAAAGGCAAACCGCAAGGCAGGTGCTCGTGGTCGTTTTCGCGACACCGCCCTTGTAGCTCATGATCGAGATGATGGTGGGCTTGTCGGCGGATTGGGTCAGCTGCCCGTTCAGCAACAGGTCTGCAAGCTGAGATTTGTTCAGTCCGCGACGCTCCGCTTCTTTCTCAAGTTCTTCTACGGTTTCCCTACCCAACGACAGAGATTGCTGCTGCTTTTCCCCGCCGCGCACTTTTGCCCTGCTGGCCATTTGCGCTCCTGTCTAACGTATAACACGAACATATGTACGATTGGATTTGAGGGTTGTGCAGAATGTGCACAGTGCTCATTTTACTGACTTTCAATGTGATAATCAAGCTATTCTAACAAGTATTAGACCGAAACACACAATTATTTGTTATAGCTCAACCTCAATTGTATTACTAATCAACGTATTCTCTTGATGAGCAAAGTGGGCCGCGTTTCTCTACTGTGCAGAATCTGCACAGTAGAGAAA
>NZ_CAKTYH010000011.1 GCF_934632265.1 uncultured Senegalimassilia sp. | reverse complement strand
GCTTGCGTCAATACCCGAAAGCGGGTGATTCCTTTCACCTGGTGTTTTACCGTATGATAGGCGAAACGAAGGGGGGATCATGATCGATGAGATGAAGGCGAATGCCCGCTGCCTGGGATGGGGGTTCCTGCTAGCTTGGGTGTTTTGCGCGTTTTACTCCGGGTCCATGGACGGGCTGTCGCTGGTGGTGGACGCGATGGGAGGCGGCACGGCCCGGCGTTTGGCTCTGAGCGTGTTGCCCGTCGGCTCCGCGGTGGTGTCGCTGGTCGTTATCGTCGCGGCGGAGCGCAGGCTCGGGCCGCCGACGAATTGCCGTGCGCTCGTCGTTGCCGCTCCCTTGGCGGTTGCCGTCACCACGCCGATGCTGTCGCTCCCGGCGTTCGGCGTCGTCACAACGCCGCTTCTGTTCGCCGTATCGGCGATCATCACGGGCGCGGGCAGTGCGCTGATGTGGGTGATGTGGGGTCAGCTGTATGCGCGCCTGCCGCAAGACGCCGTCGAATCGTGCGCGCCGGCGTCCGCGTTCGTGGCGGCGCTGCTGTCACTTGCCGCCATGGCGGCGCCGCACGCCGCGTCGATCGCGCTTGTTTCGGCATATCCGCTTGTCAGCGGCGTTTTGCTCTGGCGCGCTTGGCCTAAGGTCAGCGCCTCGGCCTCGGCAGACCACGCGTCCCTGCCGGCAGCCCCGCTTCCGTTGCGCGAAGCGTTCGGCTCCATGGGCCGCGGGGGCTTCGGCATCTTGGCCGCGTGCATGTTCGTGAGCATCGAGGGCTCGTTTTGGGCGTCGTCCTCGGCCGATGCGTCCCATGCTGTGGTCATCTTCGTGGCAAGCGCCCTGTTCATGGCGGTGGTCAGCGTGTCTGCGACCGCTGGGCCGCGCCGCGTGTCGCTGTCGTTCGCATATCGGTGGATGTGCCCGCTGATGGTCGCCGGATTCGCCGCAATCATCGTGCTTGGCGCGAAAACGGGGGCTTTTGCGGCGGCGGGCGTGGGCATCGCGTCTCGTTTCGCGTTTTGCGTTATCACGCAGATGTACTTCGCGTCCTACGCCGCCCGCGGAGCGGCCACCCCGGTGCAGTCGTACGCCGTGGGCTGGCTGTTCGTGCATGTGGGCGATTTGCTCGGCCTGTTGGTGTCGTTTCCCCTGCAGGGCGCGATAGGCGCTAGCGCCATCGAGCCTTCCGGGGCAGCGGCGGTGCTGATCGTCGCGCTGGTTGCTGCGGTCATGCTGGCGCTCAACGACGAAACCAGGTTTTTGTCCTGGGAAACGGCCCCGGTTTACGCGGGCACGGCTTGCGCGGCGTCGGCTTCGGCGGCGGGCTCCGGCGCGATTGCGGCCGCAGGCGTAGCAGCTGGCGAAACCGAGGCCGGACACTTAGTGCTACGTCCCCAAAATGTCAGGGATGCAGGCGGGGAAGGCGAAAGCGAAGGCGCATCGGCGCCTGGTGCGTCGGCTGGCGAAACCGCAGTTGGCGAAGGGACGGCTGCCGAAACCGAAACCGGACACTTAGTGCTACGTCCCCAAAGTGTCAGGGGTGCGGGCGCGAGTGCGTCGGCTGCTGTTGGCGTCGGTGGGGGCGAAGGCTCCGCATCCAATCCCTCCTCGCAAGGCCCGCAGCCTGTGGACTTCATCGGGCAGCGGGTGGCGCTTTTGGCTCGTGAGCATAAGTTGACGCCGCGCGAAACCGAGGTGTTCGGCCTTTTGGCGCACGGGCGTTCCATCCCGTATGTCCGCGACGCGCTCATCATCAGCCGCGACACGGCCGCTACGCATGCGAAGCATATCTACACGAAGCTCGACGTGCACTCGCGCCAAGAGCTCATCGACCTGGTCATGAGCGACGAACTGTAATCCAAATCGCGGCCCCGCAAACCTGCCTCAAAACGAAAAACGCGCGACACGCCGAAAGCCTGTCGCGCGCAAAGCCCCACTTCGCTGCTAGTTTTGCCCGAACGCAAAAACGCGCAGGGCAAAAGCCCGTTGCCGGCTCAGTCTGCGTCGGCGCACCCGAGCCCATCTCCCAACGCAAAAAGAGGCGCCCCGAAGGACGCCCCCGCAAGCGCTCCGCCCCGGCGCGCTCGTTCCCGCTTACTCCACGCCGCAGACGTGCTTGGCGGCGATGCGGGCGAATGTGGCCGTGCGGCCGGCGTTGATGCCCGTCAGGTTGCTTGGATAGTTGTGCGGGTAGAATCCGCCCTGGTCGTTGCCGCAAACGTACAAGCCCTCCACAACGCTGCCGTCCTCGCGCACGGGCTGGCTGTTCACGTTCGTGATGATGCCGTGCATGGTGGCCAGCATGGTACCGGCGATGCGCGCCGCGTAGAACGGCGGTTGCGACACCGACGACATGCGGTACATCGGCTTGCCGAAGTCCACGTCCTCGCCCTGCTCGTAGAGCTTGTTGTAACGCTCGACCGTTGCCAGGAACGTCTTCTTCTCCTCGTCGGAGAAGCCCATGACGTCGGCCAGCTCCTCAAGGGTGTCGGCCTTCTTCAGCACGCCGTTTTGCAGCGCCGGGCCGATCCAGAAGTTGTCCAGGTTGTCCTTGCCGACCGCCTCAAGGCTGTACACGTCGGCGTTGAACGCAGTCCCCGCCGGCGCCGGCACGATGCGCGAGCAGCCGCAGGTGTCGAAGCGCTCGGCGTCCTCGTAGTACTTGCCGTCGAACACCTCCCAGCTGTAATGGCCGGGCTGGTTGCACGCCATGGAATAGCTCATAGGGTAGCACTGGTCCTCGTTCATGAAGCGCTCGCCGCGCGTGTTCACGTGCAGGTAGGGCTGGCTTCCCATGATGAACAGCTCGCCGTTGTAGGGCTTGCCGAACGTGGTGTCGTCGGTCATGCCGCCGCGGTTCCAGATCATCGAGCCGCCGCCGGCCTCAAGCTGGCCGCCGGCCCACAGGGCCATCTTGATGCCCTGGCCCTTCTCGCACGTGGAGCTGCCGGTGACGCACCAGTCGGTCACGCCGGGCTGCAGCGCCTCGAGCATATCGTCGTTGGCGCCGTAGCCGCCGGTGCACAGGATGACGCCCTTCGCCACGTTGATCTTGATGTAGCTGCCGTCGGCCTTTGTGGCATATACGCCGGTTACGCGGCCGTCGCCGTCCTGGATCAGCTGCTCGGCGGGCGTGAGGAACTTGATCTCGCCGCCCAGGCCCTCGAAGACCTGCTGCAGCATGCGCAGATGCATGTAGGCGGTGTAGTTCGGGCCCTCGGGGTTGTATTCGCCCAGGCAGGGGTTGTAGCACATGGCGGGATAGTAGGCGTGCTCGTCGTCGGGCTTGTGCCACTCGAACGGGAACACCATGCCCAGCGGCGCCAGCGTCTCGGCCATCCACTCGATCATCTCGCCGGACTTCTCGGCCCAGGTGCGGTACAGTGGCGGGTTGATGTCGCCGGACTGCGTCTGGCTGGCGTAGTTGATGATCTTCGCCACGTCCTCGGTGTGCTCGCCGGCCAGCTTGGAGTTCAGCGCGCCGATGGCCTCGCGTGCGCATGCCAGGCCGTTGGAAGCCTCCAGCACGATGACCTTCGCGCCCGCCTGCGCCGCGGTGGTGGCGGCCACCATGCCGCCGTTGCCGGCACCGACCACGACCACGTCGGCGTCGAAGGTCTCGGCGACCTTCTGCGGGACGGCCGGCTTCTCGCACCAGTCGCCCTTCTCGGCGGCCTTCTGGCGCTCCAGGTCCTCCTTCGTGGCCACGGCGGGGGCGCCGCAGCCCGTCAGCGCGCCGGCGGCAGCCAGGGCGCCTGCTGCGCCGAAGCCGGTGAGGAAGCTTCGGCGGCTTAACGTCTTATTGCTCATATGGTTGCTCCTGTTTCGCGTTAGGCCTGGTTGGGAAGCAGTTTCGCTTCCTGTGCGGAGATCCAGCCCTCGGGGACCTGCATGTCGGCGTGGCACTGCGTGCAGGTGAGCACGCTGGCGCGGTGCGCCTTGTGGCAATCGGTGCAGGCCTGCTGGCCGTGCTGCCAGGAGTGCGGGTTGCGGATCCTGATGGCGGGGTTGTCGGTCTTGACCTCGGTCATGGCGGTCAGGTCCTCGCGCGTCATGTCATGGCAGTCCTTGTTCAGGCAGAACTGGTCGCCCTGGACGCCGCGCGCCTCGGTCAGCTGATCGGTGCTGCGCTCGGTCAGCACGCCGTCGGGGTTGCCGTCGGTGGCCACCAGGGTGTAGTTGCCTCCGATCCACTCCATGCCCTCGTTGATCTGCTCGCTCATGACGGGCTGATGGCAGGTCAGGCAGTCGGCGTCGCTGCTGTTGGTGCGATGCACGGCGGAAAGCATGCCGGACGCGTCGGCCACGGGGTTGCCCCACTTGTCGGTTGCGGGTTGCCCGGGCGTCGCCTCGTAGGTTTCCAGATAGCCGTCCATCGGCGTGTGGCAGATGGCGTTGCAGAAGCTGGGCTGCTCGTGCCAGACGAACGCCCCGATTGCGGCGACCACCACGACGACCGCGACCACGCCGCCCACGATGGCCCCGCGATGCGCGCGCCTCGGCGCAGGCGCATTCTCGTTCTCGCTCACATGTTCTCCTCTCCTTGAGTTCCTTCTCTCTTGCTACGTGCGAGCAGGGAAAAGGATAGGGAAAACCCCAGGGAGAAAGAATCGCATGGAGTAGGGTATATCAACGTTTCCGCAGGTGAGGAAGGTTGCGAAGGGAGTAGGGTAGACGGCCGCGGGATGCCCGGCGCGCGCCCGCGGGTTCGTCAGGCGAACGCTTCCTGCAAGCGCGCTCGGCCCGCGAGTCGCCGCGTCCGACAAGCCCACCGCGAACGGATCCCGGCCCGCGAGCCGCCGCGCCCGCCGCAGGGCGGCAGGCTGGCGCGCTCGGGCGTCCGACAAGGGGCCGGCGGCTCTGCGGAGCCGACCCGCCGCCAGCCCGCCGCCGACCCGCCGCTCCCCCTGTCGGCCGCTTAGGATGCGGTCGGCTTCTCCTTCGTGTTCTGCACAAGGTCGATGAGCTCTTGCTGCGAGTGGATGTCCAGCTTCGTGTAGATATGCTGACGGTGCGTGCTCACGGTGCTTTTCGACAGCAGCAGCTCGTCTTGGATGTAGGGCAGGTTGCGGCCCTTCGCCAGCAGCACCATCACCTGGCTCTCTCGGTCCGACAGGGCGTGCTCGGCGGCGATCCTTGCGCACTTTTCACGGAAACGCCGCTTGTGGCGTATGGGCAGCAGGTCCATGGCCCGCGCAAGATCGGTTTCGGAGAACGCGAAGCCGCTGGCAATGAGGATGGCCAGCACGCCGAACCCTATGATGGGCATGGCGGACTCCACGCTGATGCCCAGCTGGTGCAGCACGAACCGTCCGGCGACTACACCGGCTAGCGGGCCGAGCGCCCAGCCGGCGCGTACGAACGCGAACGTGCGGATGCGCTGCCCCGGGCAGCGATTGCAAACGCCCGCCAGGATCGTCCACATGAACATGCCGAAGCACGCGTACGATGCCGAGTTCAGCGCGTGCGCGATCAGGGCGGCGCGCTGTCCGTATACGACGGGAACCAACAGCAGCAGCACGCTGTTAACGAGCAGCAGGATAAGGAAATGGTAGATGTTGCGCGCCATGCGCTGCGTTTTCATGTTCGCAAGCGCAAGGGCTATGCCGACCACGATGACCGTGGCGACAAAGGCGCCGCCGCCTTCGACGGTCGCGTAACCGACGCCGCCGACGTCGCGAACGCCCATATGCACGTATAGCGTGCGCACCGCCTCGTTCGAGAACCCGATGAGCGCGGAGCACAAGGCAAGCTGCAGCGTCAAACGGTCGAGCTCCCGCCCGCTTAGCGCGGACTCGCGCTTGGGCATCCGCTCGGGCCCTTCCTTCTCCCGTTCCTTTCGCGCCTGCTCGGCGGCGCTTTCGATCGATTCCGCCTTCCCCTGGTCGGCCAGGACGTGCATGCCGAACGCCAGCAGCACGGCGGCGAACAGCGGCATCGAGGCGGCAAGCGAGCAGGCCGGAAGCGGGTCGAACAGCAGGAACAGCGCGAACAGCAGCGACGCGGCGATCGTGCCGGTTGCCGCCGCGATGATGCATGAGCCGGTGGAAAGCAGGCTGAACGAAACGCCGAACCGGATGAGGAACAGCCCCGATGCAACGCCCGAGATCGCGCCGACGGCGACCATCGCCGTGATGTCGGCGCCTGCGGGCAAGCGGGTGCATAGGGGCATGGCGAGCGTGCTGGCGGCGATCGCGGCGGGAAGCGCCCAGATGCTCGCCTTGCCCGTGATAAGCTTCTCGGTCTCCTGTGCAAGCGCGCCGGCGACCAGCAGCGTGAGCGCCACGGAGATGATGGAAACCAGGTACACGGCGTCAAGCGTCGACTCGGCCTGCGCCATGCCCGCGTACAGCCCCATGCTCTTGAACGCCATGGACACCCATGCGGTGCTGCATCCCAGCGCGGCGCCTACCATCAGCTCGCCGCTTGTCGGAGTATGTTCGTGCTGCATGATTCCCCTCTCTAGATCATGCGCTGCGGCGTTCGCGCTCCCTGCGCCCTAGCTGCATCGTCGCCCCCCAGCGATACGATCAGATGCCCTCCATTCTACCCGCACCGTTCCCGAAGGCGCGGAACGGCGTATCGCGCGGCAGCGCCTCGATGTCGATTAAATTATCCTAGATAGAAAATAACACTACATTTCCCCAGGTCAAAGGCTATCGTGCTCAGCGCCCGATGCGCCCTTGGGGCGAAATGGGCACTGCGCCCGATACCTCTTCCCTGATTGTGGACATATTGTGAAGGCATCTTCGTAACCGATGAAAGGAGGAGGAATGGGCAAGTTCAACATGACGCGTCGAGCGTTCACGAAGATGGCGGCAGCTTCTGCCGCTGCGCTCGGCGTCGCCGGAATCGGGGGAGAAGCCCTAGCCGAAACCAAGGAGGAGGCCACGTCGAAAGCCGGCGGGGTCAAGCGCATCCGTTCGGCGTGCCGCGGCTGCGGCAAGATGGAATGCGGCGTATGGGTGACGGTCCAGGATGGACGCGTCATCAAGTCGGAGGGCGACGAGAGCGCGTTCCAGTCTGCGGGCAACCACTGCGCCAAGGGCCAGGCCAGCCTGCAGGCGGCCTATCACCCCACGCGCCTTCGCTACCCGCTGCGGCGCACGAACCCCAAGGGGGAGGACCCGGGATGGGAGCGCATCACCTGGGACGAGGCCTACAAGGCAACGGTCGACGCCATTCACGAGAAGCAGGACAAATACGGTAAGGAAACCTGCATCTTCATGGGCGGCACCAGCCGCATCTGGGCCATGGGCCCCTATGGCAGCCTCAAGCAGTGCTTCGGCAGCCCCAACGGCATCCAGGCCAACGAGATCTGCAAGGGCCCGCGCTTCTATGCCACCAGCCTTGACGCATCCAACGCGTACAGCTGGATGGAAGTGGTCGGCCGTCCGCACGTGTTCGTGCAGTGGGGCGGCGCATCGGAGCTGTCCAACTACGACGATAGCTGCCGCACCACCGTCGACGTGGCCACCCGCGCCGACAAGCACATCATCGTGGACCCGCGCCAGACCAACCTGGGCAAGGAGGCCGACATCTGGGTGAACCTGCGTCCGGGCACCGACGGCGCGGTGGCCAACTGCTGGGCCCAGGTGATCATCGAGAACGACTTGTACGACGACATGTACGTGCGTAAATGGATGAACGCGCCCATGCTGGTGGTCGAGGAGGAGTCGTTCAAGCCCACCGAATGCGCTTCCACGCAGCAGTCGAAGAAGATCAAGACGCGCCTTCTGAAGGAGTCCGACATCAAGGAAGACGGATCGTCGGGCCGCTTCATGGTGCTCAACGAGATGACGGGCGAGCTGTCCTACTACGACACCACCGCCGACAACCCGGGTTGGGAAGGCGAAGATTGGCAACCGGCCACCGCAGGCCGCGAGGCCAAGCAGCCCGGCCTGGACGCCACGGGCCAGACGCAGGGCTTCGTGCTGGACTACACGCCGTTCCCCGACGGGCTGTACCCGGCGCTGTACACGGAGAAGGGGGGCCACGAGGTCACGCTCAAGGACGGTACGAAGGTGCACGTGCGCACCGTGTGGGAGCACTACATCGACTTCCTGGCCGATTACACGCCTGAAAAGGCCTCGCAGATCACGGGCGTCGCGGCCGAGACGCTGAAGGAAGCCGCCATCGCCTACGCAACGCGCGTGGACCCGTCGACCGGCTATGGCAACGGCGGCATCCAGTACATGCTCGCGCCCGAGCACGCATGCAACTCCGTGCAGAACCAGCGCGCCTGCGACCTGGTGTGCGGCATCACGGGCAACATGGACGTGCCCGGCGGCATGCGCGGCTCCACGCCCGGTTGGCCGTACTTCGACCTGGCAATGTGCAACGGCGACTCCAAGGAGATCCCGAAGTACGATTCCAGCAAGATCTTGGGTGCCGATCGCTTCCCGATGATCGGGTCCGACTGCGGGCCGGGCTGGGCGGACTGCACCTCGATCTACGACGCCATCAACACCGGCGACCCTTACCCGGTGACGGTGGGCATCGGCCAGACCGGCGACTTCATGAACCAGGGCAACTCCATCTACAACGCCGAGCAGCTGTGCAAGCTGGATTTCTGGTGCTCCATCGACCTGTGGCACACGCCCACGGTCGACATGGTGGCCGACATCGTCATGCCGGCGGCTCACTGGATGGAGCTTGACTGCATCCGCAAGTCACAGGGCTCCTCCGGCGCGTTCGGCGCCACGGTGAAGGCGATCGATCCGCCCGGCGAGGCGAAGAACGACCTGGAGATCGTCGTGGGCCTTTACAAGGCCGCGGGCGTCCCGTACTTCGACGAGACCAAGCACGGCGCGAAGTGGCTTGAGGGTGAGGCGTGCGTGGACGCATGCAACGAGGTCGGCCTGGCGAACTTCCGCATCCCGAAGTGGAAGGACTACAAGGAGGAGTTCCAGAAAAACGGCTGGTTCGATTCCAAGGTGGAAAAGCCGATGGAGTGGGGCATGTACCGTCGCTACGAGATCGGCAACGGGCACATCTCCGGCGGTTTCCCGCCTTCGCCCAAGCAGCGCCAGGGTTGGAACACCACCACGCACAAGCAGGAGATCTGGTCCACGGTGCTTGAGTCATGGCTAGTCAACGGCGTGAACAATGACGATGTGACGCCGAACATGGCGTTTTCCGACGAGAAGTTCTCCGAGAAGGAAGTGTTCCCGCACTTCGTCGAGGCGCCGCATAGCCCGGTTTTGGAGCCCGATTCCTACACCGACGACAATGCGTTCCTGATGACCACCGGCCGTCGCCAGGGCACCTATTTCCACAGCGAGCATCGCCAGCTGCCGTGGTGCCGCGAGCAGTGGCCCGTGCCGCGCCTGGAGATGAACCCCGCCGACGCGCAGCGCCTGGGGCTTGAGCAGGGCGATTGGGTGTGGATCGAGACGTCGTACCAGGCCACGCCCTACACCGAGGCGTTCACGCACAAGATTCGCGAGGTCGTGGACCTGTACTACGGTATCGAGCCCGGCGTGGTGAACGCCGAGCATCAGTGGTGGTACCCCGAGCTCGAGCAGGCCGATCACGGCTTCAAGCTCTCCGGCGTGAACTGCCTGATCGACCGCCATGCGCAGGACCGCATCTGCGGTTCGTCGAACCTGCGCGCGTACCCGGTGCGCGTGTACAAGGCGACGGCGGAGAACTCCCCGTTCGGGAACCCCGTGCCGTGCGGCGACGATGGTACGCCCATCATCCACACGTGCGATGATCCGCGTCTGAAGGATTGGCTGCCCGACTACGACGATCCCAGAGGGGAGGCGTAAACCATGACGCATTACGCGATTTTGACCGACCTGAACAAATGCGTCGGCTGCCTTGCCTGCTCGATCAGCTGCAAGGTTGTGAACAACGTGCCCATCGGCAATTACTGGAACAAGGTGCTGCGCATCGGCCCGAACCCGCGCCAGGAAGGCGGCCAGTGGCCGGATGTGTACACATACTTCCTGACGGTGCAGTGCCAGCACTGCGAGAACCCTGCTTGCGTGCAGGTGTGCCCGACCGAGGCGTCGCACGTGCTGCCCGACGGCACCGTGCAGATCGACAAGTCCAAGTGCATCGGCTGCCAGTTCTGTGCGATGGCCTGCCCGTACGGCGTCCGCTACCTCAACGAGGAGGAGCGCGTGGTGGAGAAGTGCACGATGTGCGAGCAGAAGGTGGCCCAAGGCGAGCTGCCGCAGTGCGTGGCGCAGTGCGGCGCCCGAGCGCGCTTCTTTGGCGACTTGGAGAAGGGCATCGAGAGCTTCGAGGCCCCCGGTGCCCCGCTCGAGGGCGACAAATCCTATGACGCGCAGGTCAAGGCGCGCATCAAGCTGGGCGAGGTGACGGGCGAGAGCTGCGACTACCCCGTGAAGCCGTACAAGGATTCGGATATCCATCATCTGCCCGATGTGGGCAACAAGCCCGGGTTCGTGTACATCTTGCGCGACGAGCAGTGGCAAGGGGAGGAGTGAGGGCGATGAGACCGCAACGCTGTTTGCTCCCCGAAAGCGGGTCCGCCTTGGAGGCGAGCCTTGAAAAAGCCCGGTCAGCGGCTTGCGCTGACGTTGTGTTCGGTTCGATCGCGGAAGGCGGTGAGTAGCCATGGAACTGCAATGGCCCTTGATTTTGTTCACGACGCTGGTGGCTTGGGCGGCCGGCGTGTTCGGAGCGCAGGGCGTGCTGGCCTTGCGCGGAGCGGCGAAGAAGTCGCAGCAGATGCTGTGCGTGCTTTCGTGCGTGCTGCTGGCGGCGTCCGGCATCGCGGTGTTCTTCCATCTGCAGCACTGGGAGCGCATCTTCAACGGATTCGGTCATCTGACCAGCGGGATCACGCAGGAGCTGATCGCGATCGTGGTGTTCGTGATCGTGGCGGTGGCGTACTTCGCGCTTGCTCGCAAGTCCGATGACGGCGGCACCGTGCCCAAATGGATGGCCGTGCTGGCGGTGGCGATGGGCGTGGTCCTGGCCGCGGTTTGCGCGCACAGCTACATGATGGCGGCGCGCCCGGTGTGGGATTGCGTGCTCGAGGTGCTGTCGATCGTGGGAGCGGCGTGCATCCTGGGACCTGCGACGTGCGCGATCGTGATGGCGGTGAAGGGCGATGTGCTTGATGCCGTTGGCCTGCCGGCGCTTGCGGGCAGCGTCATCGGCGCGGTGACGAGCGTGGCGTATGCGGCGTTCATCCAGATGAGCGGAAGCGCGTTCACGCAGGTGGGATACTACTTCGACCCGACAGTGCCCACCAAGGAGATGGTGGACGCCGCCGCGACGGCCGGCGGTCAGGCCCCGCTTTTGTGGGTCGGCGCCGTGATCGTGGGCGCGGCGGTGCCGCTTGTGTGCTGCGTGCTGGCCCGCAAGAAGGGCGACGCTGCCGGCTGGAAGCTGTTCGGCGGCGTGGCCGTGGCGGCGGCGCTCGTAGGCGCGGTGTGCCTGCGCGTGGCCTTCTACAACATGGGCATGAGCGTGTTCATGTTCTACTAGGCCGTTGAGTCTTGCCTGGGCGCCGCGAACGCAGCGCCCAGGCGGGGGCGAGCCGGTCCTTGCGTCGTCGCGCTTCGCAGATTTAACGCCCGCGCAGTGCCCGCCCCGCCCCTAACCGTTTCCCTGCGGCCCCTTCCGCTTGGAGGCTTTCCTTTCCCCAAACCCCTTGCAAATAAGGAAGCCTTCAAGCGAAAGGGGCCGCTTTGCGTTAAAAGCGGGGATGTCGGACTTGGGCGTTGGGAAGCCGAGCGACGGGCTCGGCTTGCCCCACGCAGGCCGCCGAGCCGCCGAGCCGCCGGCCCCTCGGGCGTCGGCGGCTCGTGCATCCTCGGGGGCAAGTCTGACGCGGCCGCCGCAACCAGCCGGCCCGTCGCTCGCGAGTCGCGAGGCGCGGGGGCGCCCGTCGCCAGCGCCACCGCGTTACCTCACGCGATACTTCGCCAACGTCTTCTTCAGCTTCTCGATCTCGATCGGCTTTGAGAGGTGGTCGTTCATGCCGGACTCTTTGGCGCGCGCTACGTCCTCGATGAAGGCGTTGGCGGTCATGGCGATGATGGGCACGTCGGCGGCGTCTGGCTTGTCGCACAGGCGGATGGCGCGCGTGGCCTCGTAGCCGTTCATCTCGGGCATCATGACGTCCATGAGGATGGCGTCGAACGTGCCGGCGGGCTTGGCGCGGAACAGCTCGAGCGCCTCCCTGCCGTTGACGGCGGTGGTGACCAGCGCGCCGTCGTTCTCCAGCAGCGTCTGGGCGATCTCGGTGTTCAGCTCGTTGTCCTCGACCAGCAGGATGCTCATGCCGCAAATGTCGCATTCCTCGGCGTCAGCCGGCGCTTCCGCAGCCTCGGGCGTGCGGTTGATCACAAAAGGCAGGTCCACGGTGAACGTGGTGCCCCGGCCCAGCTTGCTTTCCACGGAAATGCTGCCGCCCATGTTCTTCACGAGCGCCTTCACGATGGGCATGCCCATGCCCGTGCCCTGGTAGTTGCTGCGCGCGTCGTCGTTGGCCTGCGCGAACGGCTCGAACAGGTGCTTGAGGAACTCCGGCGACATGCCGATGCCCGTGTCGCTGATGATGAAGCGGTAGACGACCTTGTCCCCGACCAGGTCCATCTGCTCGGCCGAGCAGTGCACGGTGCCGCCGGGTTTGTTGTACTTGATGCAGTTCTCCACCAGGTTCAGGAGCACGCGGCGCACGTGAAGCGGGCTGCCGTACACGTCGGGGTAGGCGAAGGTGTCCGGGCCGCTGGTGGTCAGCGCGACGTCGCGGCTGTTGGCGCGGATCTGCCCCAGCACGAAGATGTCACGGCACAGGTCCGTCAGGTTGAACGGCAGGTTCTCAAGCTCCACGGCGTGGTCCTCGATCTTGCTCATCTCCAGGATGTCGTTGATCAGCGTGAGCAGATGGTTGGCCGCCACCTTCGCCTTCGCGCGGTTCTCGGCGTTCGCCACTGCGTTGTCGGGGTGCTGCCCGTTGAGCTCCAAAAGCCCCAAGATGCCGTTGAGCGGCGTGCGGATGTCGTGGCTCATGCGGGAAAGGAACGCGGTCTTCGCGGCGCTGGCCTCCTGCGCCCTGCGTTGCGCCTCGCGCGCGCTGTGCAGCGCCCACGTCAGGATGGCAATCACGCCCACAAGCAGCGCGCCGATGCCCGTGAGGATGGCCACGCGGTTGTGCTCGACGAACTGGGCGAACTCGGATTGCCCGTCGGAATAGGAATAATGCGAGTACGCGCTTGCCGCGATGTCGTCGGTGGCGCTGACGATGCCCTTGTTCACGATGCTGAGCAGCTGCGCGTCGCCCTGCCGCATCCAGCAGGAAAGCGCGATGCTCTTAGGCATCTCGGAGGTGACAAGGCTCCCCAGATCGACCTGGTCGCGCAGCGTGTCAAGCCCGGTAACGGTCATGATCAGGCACGATGCCTTGCCCGCCTTGATGGCGTCGATGCATGCATGGGCGTCGGGGTATTGCGTGATGGTGGCCTCGGGATAGCGCACCTGCAGGTCGATGCTGTCAAGCAGCGAGCGGTCGTGGTACGCGATGTTCTTCAGCGCGTCGTCAAGGTTGCCGCCTGCGTAGATGGCCACAAGCGAGGTGGTGGTCATCACCGACGACTGGATGAACCCCGCCTGCTCGGCAAGCCAATAGTCCTTGTTGACGGGCATGGCCACGTCGATGCTGCCGTCGCGCAGCGCGTCGGTGAGTTCCTCGTTCGACTCGAACGGCACGGCGTTCACCGCGATGCCGTACTGCTCCTCCAGCGTGCTGACCAGGGCGGAAAGCGAGCCCTCGATCTGCCCGTCCTGCCCCTGGTTGGAGAACGGCAGCAGGTCGTCCAAATACCCGACGGTGATGGCGTTACCGTGGCCGGCAAGCCAGGCGCTCTCGCCGCCGGTCAGCGCCGCCGAGCCGCTGTTGCGCGTGGAATAGCGGGTCTTCACCTCGTCGTTGTAACGCGGGTTGGTGCTTCTGAGCATGGTCATGGCGGCGTTGATGTCGTCCATCAGGTCCTGTCGCGATTTGGGTACGGCGAAGTAATAGTTGCTCTCGCCCACGGAGAACACGGGCATGGCGTCGCTTGACGAGATAGTGTCGTTCATGATGATGGCGTCAACTTCGCCGGAGGAAAGCGCGTCGAACAGCGCGTTGCCGCTGTTGTAGTAACGGTAGTCGCAGCTGATGCCCTGGTTCTCGATCCACTGCTTGCCCACCTCGGTTTGCATGACGTCGGGGTTGGCGCCGATGGTCAAGCCGTTGAGCTCGGCCGGGTCGCCCGTTGCCAGCGCGTCGTCGGTGGGTTTCGCATAGATGTAGTAGTGCTCCATACCCTGAGGGTTCGACGAGAACAGCAGCTTCTCGGCGCGCTCGGCGGAGTAGGAGATGTTGGGCATCAGGTCGATTTCGCCGTCTTTGAGCTTCTGGATAAGCTCGGGGAAGGTGCCGGGGACGTACTCGTATTTCCAGCCGGGGGTGTAGTAGGACAGCGTTTGCAGGTACTCGTAGCCCCACCCGGACAGGTACTCGCCGGGCATGCCGTTTTGGAAGCCCTGGTTGCTGAGCAGCCAGCCCACGCGCACGGTTTTGATCTCGGGGGATTCGGATTGCGAAGAGGTGTCAGGGGCCTGCTCCTGGGCGGAAGCCGGGCAAAGCGGCGCCAGCGAGATGCAGGTGGCGGCCAGTACCGCGCTCAGCGCAAGCGCGGCGGCGCGTCGGCCAACGGCGCGGAGCGTGTACAAGTGTTTCAAGACGGTCTCCCCCAAATGATAAGCATAGAAGCGATGCAGATGCGATTCTAGCAGATGAACCGCCGAACGCGAGGGGATCGGCCCCAGCAAAGGCCGCGGAATTCGCAAGCCACATGCCGGGGCCGCCCCAAACGGGCTGCGGGGCAGACGCGCCCACGCTATCAGGTGAAACGCGAACAACGTCGGCGGGGGTAAGCGGAAGCGCAGTCCGCGAGCCGCTTCCGAGGGCATCCTGCGCCTGCTGTGGAACGGCTCTCACAAAGACCCACATAAAACCGCGTTTATTGCAGAAACCTGTGCTCTCGGAACATCGCATGCGGAGATGTAGGGGGCGTAACAGCATTTTTACAACAAGGATTCCGTTCTCGTGTATTATTGCGTGATGGAAAACAAGCCGATGGACTGTTTTCCGCATCATGTCGGGGCCGCCGCATCGCTAAAGATGTCGTGCCACCGACATAGCGGCGAAATCCCATCAGCACGTTTTCCGTAGGCCGGCACGCCCTGGGCGCGGCGGCCTGCACCATACCAGGGTGCCTTGAACAACATCGCGTTCGATGTTCGTTGGCGCCAGGGGAATGAATGCGTTTTCCAACAGCCACCTGCCGCACCATGGCGGGCTGGCGAAGCCATCCCAAAATTCAGGGAGCCAAGCGGAAAGGGGCGGCCCGTGTGGTACGTCGTGCAAGTTGAGACCGGCCGCGAGAAGACGGCATGCGACGACATCAAGCAGGCAGCCGACGACGTGCTGGACGAATGCTTCGTCCCGCAGTACCTGACCGGCAAAAGGCGACCTGATGGCACCTGGATACCTTCGAAGGAGCGTTTGTTCCCCGGCTACCTAATCTGCGTGACGTCGCAGGTAGACGAGCTGGCCGACAAGCTGCGCCGCGTGAGAAGCCTCACCAAGATCCTGGGAAACGACAACGCATTCATCCCCCTGACCGAAGACGAACGAGCGTGGGTGCAAAAGGTCACCCAAAAAGATCAGCGAACCGTCGGGGAATCCGTGGGCTACATGGAAGACGGCAAGCTGGTGATCGTGGAGGGCCCGCTTAAGGGCAGGGAAGACTGGGTGCGCAAGGTGAATCATCGCAAGCGCCTAGCGTATCTGGAAATGCCGATGGGCGGCCGCACCGTGCGAGCCCAAGCAGGCCTGCAAATGGTCAGCAAAACCCAAGGCAAGCTTTTGGATAGGGAAAAGTGAACGACAGCAGCGTGAAAAGGGAATTCGGAACGACGATGCACATGCTGAAGACGGGCGCAATGGCGCCGTCGGAGGCGCCCGTAGACGGGATGGCGCATTCGTAATGACCGGGGAAGCTACGGCTGCAAAGGAATCGACGGGGGGACGCAGGGAACAATGCAACATCGTGGCCATGCCGGAAACCTCGCCGGCCAGCAAAACCTCGACCAGCCACAAGACCGTGCGTAGCGGCGCCATCTACGATTTCGATATGCAGGAGCGTCGTCGCGAAAGCCTTGAGCGCGCCGAGAAGCTGAAGGCGGAACTGGGGGACGAGCCCATTACGGGGACCGATGACCGGATCGCCTACCGCTTCGTGAAGCGCGTCTTCGACTTTGCGTTTAGCGCGGCGGTTCTAGTGCTGCTGAGCTGGCTGTTCGTCATCATCGCCATTTTGGTGAAGGTCGACGACCCCAGGGGCCCCGTGTTCTTCAAGCAGACCCGCGTGGGTAAAAACGGTCGCGAGTTCGAGATGCTGAAGTTCCGCAGCATGTGCGTGGACGCAGAGGAGAAGCTGGCAGACCTCAAAGAGCTCAACGAGAAAACCGGCCCGGTGTTCAAGATCGCCGAAGACCCGCGCATCACGCGAGTTGGCAAGGTTCTGCGCAAGCTGAGCCTGGACGAGCTGCCGCAGTTCATCAACGTGCTCCGTTCGGACATGAGCGTTGTGGGCCCGCGCCCCGCGCTGCCCAACGAGGTGGCGACCTACAACGACTACCAGCGCCAAAGGTTGCTGGTGAAGCCGGGCATGACCTGCTACTGGCAAACCCGTCGCAACCGCGACTCGATTACCTTCGACGAGTGGGTCGACCTGGATTTGCTTTACATCAGGAAGTGTTCCGTTTGGAGCGATTTTAAGTTGATTGTTCAAACCGTTGGCGTGGTGCTGACCGCGCAAGGGAGCTGAAACACTCCGTGAAAATATTGATGATATGCCAGCACTACTGGCCTGAGCACTTCCAGATAACCGAGGTCTGCGAGGAGCTCGTACGGCGTGGCCACGATGTGACTGCGCTCGTAGGTGTACCCAACTACCCGACGGGCGTGGTGCCCGACGAGTATTTGGGCGGCAAGAACCGCCTGCAGGAGCGCAACGGCGTGCGCATCGTGCGCGTGGAGGAAGTTCCCCGCAAGAACGGCATCGCTGGTTTGGCGCGCAATTACTTCAGCTACATGGCCGCTGCCAAGCGGAAAGCGCGGGAGCTGCCTGGTGACTTCGACATTGTCTTTGCTTATCAAATCACCCCGGTGCTTATGGCTGCCCCTATGAGGGACGCCAAACTCCGCTCGGGATGCCCAGCTTTTCTGTACTGCGCCGACATCTGGCCCGATGCTGTGATGGCGATGCTGCCCAAGAAACTGTCGTTCCTGATGCCCGCGGTGAAGGCTGCGAGCACGCACATCTACCGCGATGCCGACTTTGTGGCGACTAACTCGAGCGCCTATGTTGAGTGCTTCGAGAAGGTACATGGTTTCGACCCGGTCGATCTGAAGTACGTTCCTCAGTATGCCGAGGACACTTACCTTTCGATGAACCTAGACCCCTCGCCTTCGACCAAGACTCGCTTCATGGTGATGGGCAATATCGGCAGGCTACAGGATATGCCGAGCGTGCTGGAAGCTGTGAACCGCATAAAGCACCGCGACGACTTCGAGTTGCACATCGTGGGCACCGGGTCGGTAATCGGCGACTGCGAGCGCTACGTTGGCGACAACGGCCTCGAGGGCAAGGTAATCTTCCACGGCAGGCATCCCTTCGAGGAAATGCCCGACTTTTACCGCATGGCGGATGCCTGCGTCCTCACCCTGAACGTCCCCCGTGCTCCGTGGATCAGCTCCACGCTTCCGAGCAGGCTTCAGGGGTATATGGCCGCCGGCAAGCCAATACTCGCCGCGATTAGCGGCTCCGCTGCCGAGGTTATACGCGATTCCGGCTGCGGACAGGCAGCCCCGGCGGGCGACTCCGAGGGCCTTGCAGCCCTCATGGAGGACTTCATCGACAACCGTGCGGCTTACTCAGGTTGCGGCGAGGCGGGAAGAGCCTATTTCCGGGCCAACTTTACAAAAGACAGGTACATGGACGAGATTGAGTCGCTTCTCATCGCGACCGCGTCAAGGACAGAAAGGTAGTTAGATGCGCGACACGAGCGCCTTCACCGGTAAGACCCTGATGATTACAGGCGGCACGGGCAGTTTCGGCAACACCGTGTTGAAGCACTTCATGGAGAGCGATCTCGGGGAGATCCGCATCTTCAGCCGCGACGAGAAGAAGCAAGACGATATGCGCCACCGCCTGCAGGAGTGCAGCCCCGAGCTTGCGCGCAAGGTTCGCTTCTTCATTGGTGACGTTCGCGACGCTCAGAGCGTGCGCGATGCTATGCACGGCGTTGATTTCATTTTTCACGCGGCTGCTCTGAAGCAGGTGCCCTCCTGCGAGTTCTTCCCAATGGAGGCAGTGAAGACCAACGTGATCGGCACCGACAATGTGCTGCACGCTGCTATAGCCGAGGGCGTACAGAAGGTAGTGTGCCTGTCCACCGACAAGGCCGCCTACCCTATCAATGCCATGGGTAAATCCAAGGCCATGATGGAGTCCATTATCTACGCCAACGCCCGCAACGGCGCTGGTCGCACCACCATCTGCTGTACGCGCTACGGTAATGTGATGTGCTCCCGCGGCTCGGTCATCCCTCTGTTCATCAAGCAGATTCGCGCGGGCGAGCCCGTGACCGTGACCGATCCAAACATGACCCGCTTCCTCATGAACCTGGACGAGGCGGTGGATTTGGTGCAGTTTGCCTTCGAGCACGCCAACCCGGGTGACCTGTTCGTCCAGAAGGCGCCGGCTTCGACCATCGGCGACCTCGCTGAGGCGGTACAGGAGGTGTTTGGTCGCACTGAGACGCGCGTTATCGGCACGCGCCACGGCGAGAAGCTCTACGAGACGCTGATGACTCGTGAGGAACGCCTACGCGCCGAGGATATGGGCGAGTACTTCCGCGTGTACGCCGATACGCGCGACTTGAACTATGACAAATTCTTCGTGGAGGGCGAAGTGCATACCCAGGCTGACGAGCCTTACACGTCCCACAATACGAGGCGTCTGGACTTGGCGGGGACTATCGACAAAATCAAAACCGCCGAGTACGTGCAGCTGGCGCTCGAGGGCTGCGAGGCCGAGGCGGTGCAGTAGGTATGCGTTTCTTGGTGTTGGGCGCTGCCGGCATGGCTGGTCACCTCATATCCCTCTACCTGAGGGAGCGGGGCCACGACGTGACCGGCTTCGCGCGACATGACCTGCCCTTCCTGGAGTTTCAGGTGGAGGGCGACGTGACTGACATGACGAAGCTGCGCTCTGTCGTACGCGACGGCTACGATGTGGTCGTAAACTGTGTGGGCGTGTTGAACAAGGCCGCCGAGACCAATCCCAACGCGGCGTGGCTCAATGGCGAGTTGCCGCACGTTCTGGCTGACATGACGGCCGACCTTTCAGCGCGCGTGTTCCATATGAGCACCGACTGCGTGTTCGCGGGCAATACGGGCCCATATACGGAGGCCAGCAACCCCGACGGGGTGAGTGCTTACGACCGCACTAAGGCAGCTGGTGAACTCGACGACGGAAAGAATCTGACCTTTCGCAACTCCATTGTGGGGCCGGATATGAACCCGAATGGCATAGGGCTTCTGAACTGGTTCATGCAACAGCCTGGGCCCATCAAGGGCTTCACCGGTGCGATATGGACAGGACTGACGACGCTTGAGCTGGCCAAGGCCATGGAGCACGAAGCGGCTGAAGATGCGCACGGCCTGGTGAACATGGTGCCCGAGGGCTCGATAAACAAGTGCGAGCTGCTAGAGCTGTTCAATGACGAACTACGCGGCGGGAGAATCGAGATTATTCCCGACGCCGGCCTTCAGCTGGACAAAACGCTGATGCGTACGAATTTCGGGCCTACGTACCGCCCCAAGTCTTATCCCGAGCAGATTCGCGAAATGGCTGGCTGGGTGCGGGCGCACAAGGAACTCTATCCCCACTACGAGGTGATATAAATATGAGCAAGCTGAAGCTGATGGTGGTCATGGGCACGCGCCCAGAGATCATCAAGCTGTCCGAGGTGGTGCGAAAGGCTGACGAGTACTTCGACTTGTCCATTGTGCACACCGGGCAGAACTACGACTACGAGCTGAATAAGGTGTTCTTTGACGACCTGGGCATCCGCGAGCCCGACCACTATCTGGGCGTGGTGGGCGGAGACCTCGGCGAGACCATGGGCAATGTGATTTCGAAGTCCTTCGCGTTGTTCGCGACCGAGCGCCCCGACGCCGTGCTGGTTCTGGGCGACACGAATTCGTGCCTATGCGTGATCTCCGCTAAGCGCTTGAAGATCCCCGTGTTCCACATGGAGGCGGGCAACCGCTGCAAGGATGAGAATCTGCCCGAGGAGGTCATTCGCCGCGTGGTGGACGTGACGAGCGACGTGAACCTGTGCTACTCCGAGCACGCCCGCCGCTACATCCTGGATACCGGCGTAAAGCCGGAGAACACCTACGTGGTGGGCAGCCCCATGGCGGAGGTACTGGACCGGGTGCTGCCGAACATCGAGGCGTCGACCGTTCTGGACGACCTGCGCCTTGAGGCTGGGCGTTACATTCTGCTCAGTGCTCACCGCGAAGAGAACATCGATATTGAGGCCAACTTCATGAGCCTGATGGGCGCCGTGAACGCGATGGCTGCGACTTACGACGTGCCGGTGCTGTATAGTTGCCACCCGCGCAGCGCGAAGATGATTGAGGCGCGCGGTTTTACGTTCGACTCGCGCGTGATTAAGCACAAGCCGCTGGGCTTCTTCGACTATAACCAGCTGCAGAGAAACGCATTGTGCGTCGTCTCCGACTCGGGTACGCTTCCCGAGGAGGCGTCGTACTTCAAGTTTCCAGCTGTGAGCGTGCGCACGAGCACCGAGCGCCCCGAGGCCATGGATGCGGGCGTGTTCTGTGTGGGCTCCATCACGGCGGAGCAGGTGCTGCAGGCGGTGGACCTTGCCGTGGCCATGCACGCTAATGGCGATGACGGCGTGGAAGTGCCCGCCTATGCAGACCGTAACGTGGCCACCAAGGTGATCAAGCTCGTGCAGAGCTACACCGGCATCGTGAACAAGATGGTTTGGAAGAAGCTATAGGCATGGGTAATAGAAGAGTGTGCATGCTGGGCACTAGCCCAGAGTCAAAAGGTGGCATTGGGACTGTGGTGAAAGGATATGCCGAGTCTGTTCGGCCCAAAAACTACTCTTTTGACCATATCGTCACACATGCCGATCTTGGGATTGCTGGGAAGATTGCTGTTGCTGGTAAGGCGTACTGCAGATGCCTCGGCTCTCTGAACAGGCGCAACTATGATTTGGTGCACATTCATTCGGCTTTCGGCGCAAGCTTTGACAGATCCATCCCTTTTATAAAGCTTGCATCTAAAAGGGGCGTTCCTGTTGTTAACTTAATACACTCCGATGATTGGGAGGCTTTCTACCTTAACGCTTCGCAAAGTAAGAAAAAAACTATCGAAAGCGTTTATGGCCTTTGCGATAGAGTTATCGTTCTGTCTGACGAATGGCGCGACTGTCTTGCGAGCGTCGTGCCTGTGGAACGATTAGCTGTTCTCGAGAACTTCACGCCTGTCTACGAAGAGGATTTCTGGCCTGACTGGGACGCTAAAACGATTGTGTTTATGAGCAGGCTTGAGCAGATTAAGGGGTGCAATTTGCTTCCAGATATCTGCGAATCTGTTCTCCAGAGGGTTCCTGACTCGCATTTTCTGATTTGTGGTAATGGGAGCATGAAGGAGGAGCTGGCGCGCGAGCTTCACAGGCGCAGCATTGACCGGCAGGTTGAGCTTGTTGGTTGGGTTGACGGTATCAAAAAGACTCAGATGCTAAAGCGTGCCTCCCTGTTCCTTCTGCCCTCTTATGGTGAGGGTATGCCCATGTGCGTTCTTGAGGCCATGGGGCTGGGGCTACCGATTGTAGCGACTGAAGTCGGAGGATTGCCGCAGCTTATCACCAATGGGCAGAACGGACTCCTCTGCACTCCCGGCGACGCTGATGGGATTGCAAATTCGATTGTCGGAATCTTAAGTGCGCCCGAGACGCTTGCTGCTATGGGCGCTGTCAGTAAGGAACGTGCTTATCTTCACTCTTTTGGCCCTTATAGCGAGAAGCTGAAAGCCATTTACGATAGTGTTCTTGAGGAGGTATGATGGTAGACTCCAGCGACAAGTCGCCTGTGCTCTCTGATATTGCTATCGTATTGCTATTTCTGAGCCTATTATTTGCTCCCATTCTTGATTACTCATTCGGAGGTGTCTTTTCCTATGCCGACGAATGCGCAGCGATTCTTTTGGCCGCCTGGGCGTTATTGACAAGAAGAAGGAACAAGATCGGAGCCCACGAGAGACGTGCAATCGTTTGCCTTGTTTTGATTTGTATTCTTGGGGTGTTAGGCAACGTCGCGTACGGATATCAAGATAGCGTCTTTGCAATCGTTGTTGACATGTTTACGTGCGTGAAGATTTTCGTTTCGTATTTGGCGGCAAGAGTCATCTTGCGCGGTAGAGATAACTGCTTAAGGGCGTTCCAGTTCATCGGCAAGGCGTTTCTTGCCGCGGCTCTTTTCGGCTTTGTACTTCATCTTGCCGGAATCGTGCACATGGGGTCGGGCAGAGTGATGTTCGGAGTCCCTTGCTACCAGTTTGTCTTTAGCCACCCGACAAACTTGGTCGCCTATTGTGTCGGTTTCATCGCGCTTATGTTCGTAGGTTCGAGACCGAACCGGTTTTGGATTCTGGCCGCATGTGTTTTGTTGCTGGCATCGCAGAGGGCTAAGGCTATCGCTTTCGTTTTCATCGTGCTGTTTTTTCTGTTTTATGGGATGGCGAAGCGTGACGACAGGAAACCGTCCAAGTTTATCTTTCTGTTTTTAGGCTTTGGCGCTGCATTCTTGGCGATGGATCAAATCCAGCTATACTTCTTCGATGCGACTAGCGCGCGTGCCCTTCTTATGCGGGATGGTCTAGATATCGCTTTTAGGTCGCTTCCGCTGGGTTCTGGTTTTGCCACCTTTGCGACATATATGTCAGGCGTATACTACTCTCCGCTATATTTCGAGTACGGCCTCAATATTGTATGGGGGCTTTGGCCGACCAATCCTTGCTTTGTTTCGGATTCGTTTTGGCCTGCCGTCATTGCGGAGTTTGGCATTCTGGGTCTGATTGTTCTGGTGATTCTTCTCGTTGAGTTGTTCAAATCTATTTCCCATGATGCCAAAACGGGAAATGTACGCTTTGCTGCGTACGGTATGGTGCCGCTCTATCTGCTTATTCTGAGCACTGCGGATGCTTCTTTCTTCAACTTTTACGGACCGTTTTACGCGCTTGTGGTTGCCGCTATCGTCAACAAACCGCAAGACAAGCGCTCCAATGCTTCTGAGACCATAATCTAAAACATTCTATTTATATCGAAAGAGAATCTGAGCTAATGGAAAAACTATTTGGTCATAGTCATAAAGACCAGGTCGTTCTGTTCGACCCGGCACTCGCCAGTCAAAATATCGGTGATGAAATCATCTCAACCAGCGCGTGCAAATGGCTTCGGCCACTGTTTACGGATGAATTTGTTCTTCATGTCTCATCCCATCAAAAAATGTCTTTTCGATATAAGAGATATCTTAATGACTCAAAGTTAACTTTCGTACTTGGTTCCAATTTGCTCAAGTCGGGAATGCTGTTTGGATTTAGACAGTGGGACGTTTCTGTGTTCGATACGTTTCAGATTAATGACGCTGTGCTTGTTGGTTGCGGGTGGCACACGTACGAGAAGCACATAGATTTATATTCTAGGCTTCTGTATCGCAGGTTGCTTAGCGATCGCTATTTCCACTCGGTAAGGGATGAATATGCGAAGAAGAAGCTCGAGGAGATGGGTATTACCAATGTCTTGAACACTGGGTGCGCGACTATGTGGGGCTTCACGCCTGATTATTGCGCGGGGCTTCCTAAGACGAAGGCGGCTAACGTTGTTGCCACGTTAACTGATTACAACCAGGACCCTGAGCGCGATGAGCGAATGCTCTCCACGTTGGTGCACAATTACGAGAAGGTCTCATTATGGATGCAAGGCAACGGGGATCGAGGCTATGCAGCCAGCTTGCCCTCCTTCGCTAAGTGCGAGGTTATACCTTCGACACTCGACGCTTTTGACGCCGCCCTCAATCAGGAGGATGCGGATTACGTGGGAACTAGGCTCCACGGTGGTATTCGAGCACTCCAGCATGGCAGGCGTTCGCTGATTATCGCGATTGATAACCGCGCTCGCGAGATGCATAAAGATTTCAACATACCGGTTCTTGAGCGCGATGAGATTGAAAAGCTAGGGGATTGGATTTTCGGAGAGAGTGCAACGGATATTCGCATACCCGTTGATGAGATAGAGCGTTTTTTGGGCCAGTTCCGCTAGTGTTGAGAGGACAGCTATAATGAGTTTGCCAATAGACGATAATGGTCACGCAAATAATATAGTACTCGGTTCGCCCGTTTTGGAAGATGGACGCTATACGGTCCCATTCACAGTACCGGATAAGCTTAAACCGTTCTTCCGGTCCGAGGAGTTCTGGTTCGAGTGCCCAGACGCCGGGGAGGTGCCCGAGTCCATCGCGGTGGTGCCTGCTGTCGCTAACCTGCTGCCGTTCGCATGGGTCTTCGGCTGCGAGCTGCGGGTTCGTGCGATCGATAAGAGCTTTTACGACGCCGTGCCAGAGATCAGGCGCGGTTATGACGATATGGTCGTCGACCTTTCCCTTAGCGGCACCTTTTCTGCTGACGAGATCATCGATAATTCGTATTCCAACGAGGGCGGCTCGCCGCTCTCGCTATTCTCCGGCGGGGTCGATGCGTGGTGCACGCTTGCGCGGCATTCTTCCGAGAAGCCTCATCTTGTCACCGTCTGGGGCGCCGACGTCGACTGCGGGAACGAGTCCGGTTGGAAGGTTGTTGACGAGCACTCGTCCTCTGTCGCTATGGACTATGGGCTCGATTATTCTTACGTTAGAAGCAACTTTAGAGATATGATCGCCTATCGTGCTCTTGACACTTCCTCACTCATGGTCGCATGCGATTATCGTTGGTGGTATAACCTGCAGCACGGAATCGCTATTATTGGCCTCGCGGCTCCATTAGCTTACGCCTGCAAAGCGCCACGTATCTACATCGCCAGCTCCAACACGGAGATGGACAAGCCCTATGTCTGCGCCTCCGACCCCACCATAGACAATCGCTTTGCCGTGGCTGGGTGCCGCGCATTCCATGACGGGTACGAGCTCACCAGGCAGGGCAAGGTCGACGCTATCGTGCGGTACGCGAGGGGGTCAGCGTGCAAGGTGAGCCTGCGCGTGTGCTATCACGTCCAGTCGGGGAGGAACTGCTGCCGCTGCGAGAAGTGCGCCCGTACGATTCTTGAGATACTGGCGGGGGGGGGCTCTCCAGGAGATTACGGATTCGATTACAAGCCCTGGCAGTTCGACATCCTTATGTGGAGGATGGAGCACGTGTTCAGGTTGGTCTATCCAGAGTTCTACTACGATATCGCCGCTGCAGTTAAGAAACGCGGTATAACCCTTCCAAGGAGCGCCCACTGGGTTCTTTCCGATGACCTCGCCTCTATTTGTGATAACGGCTTTAAACGTGGATGGGGCAGTTTTCATGATTTTGGCGCTGGGCTGTATCACGGAGCAAGAGATCTCATTGCCGGCAGAGCGCATTAGTCTTACGGAAGGTTTCAAGGTGTTTGTGGGAATTAGCGTTGTTGCTTGCGGTGGGCGGCGAAGACTGGAGCTGATTCAATCTTTAAAATTGTCCCCAAACGTCGAGTTTTACGCGGATATACGAGGAGATTGATATATTTGTTGTTGGCTGACTGTGCCCTTTCTGTGGGCGGTACGATAGATATAGGAAGACCCGTTCTGAAGGGCGTTCGCTACATTGTTCCTTTCAGCGTACCAGAGGGCCTTAAACCGTTCTTCCGGTCCGAGGAGTTCTGGTTCGAGTGCCCAGACGCCGGGGAGGTGCCCGAGTCCATCGCGGTGGTGCCTGCTGTCGCTAACCTGCTGCCGTTCGCATGGGTCTTCGGCTGCGAGCTGCGGGTTCGTGCGATCGATAAGAGCTTTTACGACGCCGTGCCAGAGATCAGGCGCGGTTATGACGATATGGTCGTCGACCTTTCCCTTAGCGGCACCTTTTCTGCTGACGAGATCATCGATAATTCGTATTCCAACGAGGGCGGCTCGCCGCTCTCGCTATTCTCCGGCGGGGTCGATGCGTGGTGCACGCTTGCGCGGCATTCTTCCGAGAAGCCTCATCTTGTCACCGTCTGGGGCGCCGACGTCGACTGCGGGAACGAGTCCGGTTGGAAGGTTGTTGACGAGCACTCGTCCTCTGTCGCTATGGACTATGGGCTCGATTATTCTTACGTTAGAAGCAACTTTAGAGATATGATCGCCTATCGTGCTCTTGACACTTCCTCACTCATGGTCGCATGCGATTATCGTTGGTGGTATAACCTGCAGCACGGAATCGCTATTATTGGCCTCGCGGCTCCATTAGCTTACGCCTGCAAAGCGCCACGTATCTACATCGCCAGCTCCAACACGGAGATGGACAAGCCCTATGTCTGCGCCTCCGACCCCACCATAGACAATCGCTTTGCCGTGGCTGGGTGCCGCGCATTCCATGACGGGTACGAGCTCACCAGGCAGGGCAAGGTCGACGCTATCGTGCGGTACGCGAGGGGGTCAGCGTGCAAGGTGAGCCTGCGCGTGTGCTATCACGTCCAGTCGGGGAGGAACTGCTGCCGCTGCGAGAAGTGCGCCCGTACGATTCTTGAGATACTGGCTGCAGGGGGGGCGCCGAAGGACTTTGGCTTCGACTATACGTCTCGGCAGTTCGATATTCTCATGTGGCGTATGGAGCATGTGTTCAGGCTGGTCTACCCTTTTTATTATCGCGATGTTGCTGATGCCGCAAGGGCCAATGCCGTAAATCTCCCGCGAAGCGCTCGCTGGGTTTTCTCGAAAAAGCTGGATTCCGTTTGCGATAACGGATTCAAACGCGGCTGGGATAAGTTTCATAGATTCGGGGCTAGCCTTTACCATGGAATTTGTGATTGTGTTCAAGGCAAGGTTCGATAACAACTGCAAAGGGCAAAGATGGGTCTTGGTTTAGCGGTATTAAAATGTAAGTACAGAGAGCTCTCACCGGCGGCAAAAGCTTCGATTTGGTATGCGGTGTGTGGGATTCTCCAAAAGGCCATCGGCGTTGTCGTCGTGCCTCTCTATACTCGCATCATGGACTCGACCGCGTACGGTACGTACACGGTGTTTCAGTCGTGGTATGCCATGCTGTTCGTTTTCACCTCGCTTGGGCTTGCAAACTATGTTTTCAACAACGGTATGCTCAAGTACGAGGATGACAGGGATGGTTTTTCCTCGGCTATGCTAGGCCTTTCTGGGGTCTCAACCCTTATTTTCATTGCGTCTTTTCTGCTTTTTCCCGGATTCTGGGCGGATGCACTCGGCTTAGCGGCTCCTCTTGTCTTCCTCCTCTTTGTTCGCTGTCTTATCAGCCCGTGCTACGAGTTTTGGGCTGAGCGTCTGCGCTACGAGTTTCGTTACAAGGGCGTTGTGGCATTGACCCTTGTCCTCACCGTTGCCGTCCCCGTTGCTTCCGTTCCCGTTATCCTCTTGTCTGAGGATAAGGCCGCGGCGGCGCTCGTGTGCCAGGTCGTGATCATGTGCTTGGTCTATGCGATTCCGCTTGTCTCGATTCTTCGCAAGAGTCGTAAATTCTTCAACAGGGAATATTGGGCTTACGCGCTTAAGTTCAACCTCCCCCTCATCCCTTCGATGTTTGCAACCCTTGCGCTGCAGCAGCTCAATAGGGTAATTATCTCCGGGACCGTCGGTGAATCGCAAGCTGCAATTTATTCCGTCGCCTTCTCCGTTGGCTCGGTGACTGTATTTATTTACTCCGCTCTTGATCAAGCGTATCGTCCTTGGTTCTACCAGGGGATGGGTTCCAAGGGCTTCAAATCAACCGGCGTCGGCGCGCTCCTTATCTCGCTGGTCGGCGTATCTTGTTGGCTTATCGCTTTGTTCTCGCCCGAGGTTATGCAAATCTTTGCTCCGGCGGAATACCAGGGGGGCGTTTACGCAATCGCGCCTATCGCCGCGAGTACGGTTCTTATTATGCTCTTCAGCATCCTCATCACCGTTGAGTACTATTTCGAGGAAACCATCCCTATCCCTGTTGTATCCGTCCTTATAGCTATCTTCAACTACGTTGCGAGCACCCTGCTCGTTCCGCAGTTCGGTTACATTGCTGCCAGCTATGTAACTCTGGCTTGCTATGGCCTTCTTGTTATTGGCCATCTTTTCCTTTGCCGCCGCGCGATGAGGATTCATATGAATGGCGATTATCCGCTTTCACTCGCCAAGCTTATGGTGCTTGCTTGCGGGTTTGTCGCTTTGATTCTCGTGACCCAGCTCTTGTTCGGCTGGCTATGGCTGCGTATCGGCGTTATCGTTGTCGTGCTTGTCCTAGCTTTAGCTTTTCGTAAGAAGATAGTCGAGCTGCTGAACCCTCTTGTCAGAAAGAAAACGCCCTAGTAACACTGCCTGAAGGGAGTAATCTATGTCGATTAAAACCACAGCCGTTGAGTTGCTTAGAGCGCGACGCCGCGCTCATTGGGCTGCGCCGAGAAATCGTGCCCCCCTTACTGCTGCTGAGAAGAGCGAGGTAGAAATGCTCTGGGGAGGGGTTTGGTCGAAACCCAGCTTCGAGTGGCATGAGCACTACAAGGCTGTCAACGGAGAGTTCGATCCGCGCTATATGCCTAGTGATGTGTTCTATCTCGACTTGCTTCCCAGGCTTTCGAATCTCACTCTTGCGGATGCTTGGGAGGACAAGTCGTACTACAGCAAGAGATTCTCTGGTGCACCGTTTCCGAAATTGCATTTTGCCTGTATAGGAGGAAGACTGGTCGATGGGGCTCTTGCTTATACGACCTGGGGTGGCGCTTACGAGGCAATTCGCGGGCAAGATGCTGTGTTCGTGAAGCCTTCGTTGGGATCCTGCCAGGGATTAGGGGCTTTTAAACTTGAACTCTCCGATATTGACGGACCTGGCAGGCTAAAAGATCGTCTTGCCAGTTCCGGTGAGAACTATGTCGTGCAGGGATTGATCGAGCAAACTGATTTGCTGTCGGACTTCAACTCTTCGTCGGTGAATATTATCCGGATGAATACGCTCTGCCTTGATGGCGATGCTTTTCTCGCAAACGCTACGATTAGATTTGGTGTGGCCGGAAAGGTCACCGATGTGAGCTACATTGATGGCATCGAGACGGCGAGGGTTGCTGGCTTGGATGATGGTGGCCGGCTCCGGGGTTTTTATTGCGACCAGGATGGTAAGCGCTATGATCTCAGCGGACTTGACATTTTGGGTGATGCTATCGTGCCCGGTTTTGAGAAGGCTGTTAATTGCTGCTTAGACTTGCACAAGCAGATGCACCATTTCGGTATTGCTGCGTTTGATGTTGCCATTGACAAGGACGACGAGCCAGTGATCGTTGAGGTGAACCTCGACGGGCCCGGTTCCGTTTTTTACCAGTACGCGAACGGGCCGTTCTTCGGGAACCGTACCGAGAATGTTATTGAGTGGTGCAAGGCGCAGGCTTGGAAACCGAATGTTAGGATACAGATGATCTGACCCCTGCTAATTCCCTGTGGCAAATACGGCCATACCAAAAGAGCGACGCGCTTGTGACCTGTTGTGGTTAAGTGACGGTACGAGGATGCGGACAAATAGTTGACCGAATCGGTCCGGTTAGGAGTTCGCGAATGCCAAGCTATACGGACGAGCAGAAGCGCAGAGCCGTCGGTATGGTCGAGGGGTGCGGCGGATCGGTGACGCCCGCGATGCACAAGCTGGGATATCCCACGCGCCAGACGCTGCATCAATGGCTGAACCAGCGCGACGCGTCGCACGAGAGGAGGGCCGGCAGGCCTTGGAGCCATTACGACCCGGCGCTGAAGGCGCAGGCCGTGGCGTTCACGAGGTCGGGCATGCCCGGCAAGGACGTGGCGGAGATGCTCGGCGTGTCGAGCGCCGCGGTGGTCTACAATAGGGACAGAGCCGCAGAACACCCGAGCCCCGCGGCGGCGGATAGGAGCCCCATAAACTTGTGACAGATGTGAGCGTCAAAGATAGCGCGTCTTAACGCGTGCTTTTGTTTGACCCATGATTGTCGCGAACGTTTTCCGACCTTG
>NZ_CAKTYH010000010.1 GCF_934632265.1 uncultured Senegalimassilia sp. | reverse complement strand
AGAAGTGCTATGGTTGGGACCTTGCCACGGGCCGTCCGGTCAACATCGGCACCGCCGTCGGCATCATCGCCGCCCAGTCCATCGGCGAGCCCGGCACGCAGCTGACCATGCGTACGTTCCACGCCGGCGGCGTCGCAGGCGAGGACATCACGCACGGCCTGCCGCGCGTCCAGGAGCTGTTCGAGGCCCGCAAGCCTAAGGGCCAGGCAGTGCTGGCGGAGATCTCCGGCACGTTGCAGATCAGCTCCGACAAGAACACGAAGACGCTGACCATCCACGACCAGGAGGGCAACTTCCGCGAGTACGTGGTGTCGGCCCGCGCCACCATGCTCCCGGGCGTGGAGGACGGCCGCCAGGTCCGCATCGGCCAGCAGCTGACCAAGGGTTCCGTGAACCCGCACGACCTGCTGCGCCTGACCGACCCGAACACCACGCTGCGCTACATCGTGGCCCAGGTTCAGGACGTGTACGTGTCCCAGGGCGTTGACATCAACGACAAGCACATCGAGGTCATCGCGCGCCAGATGCTGCGCAAGGTGGCCGTGCTCGACGCCGGCGACTCCGACTTCCTGCCGGGCCGCCAGGTCAACCGCTTCGAGTTCGAGAACGTTGCCAACGAGCTCATCGCCGAGGGCAAGAACCCGCCGGTGGGCCAGCCGCTGCTGCTGGGCATCACGAAGGCCTCCCTGGCCACCGATTCGTTCCTGTCCGCCGCATCGTTCCAGGAGACCACGAAGGTGCTCACCGACGCCGCCATCGAGGGCAAGGTCGACCACCTGGTGGGTCTGAAGGAGAACGTCATCATCGGCAAGCCGATCCCGGCCGGCACGGGCCTGAAGCGCTACCGCGACGTCGGCCTGACCTACAAGGGCAAGCCCACCGCTCCGGTCGAGGGCGACATGCTGCCCGAGTACGCTCCGGACGACCTGCGCCAGATCGAGGACCTGCTGCCCCAGCCCCAGGATTGGTCGCTGGACGGCGAGGGCTACCTCAACATGGGCGGCAACTACGGTAGCTACTACAGCGGCCTGTCCCTGGGTCATCGCGGCCCGCAGCTGTCCGACGAGGACGCGCGCCTGTACATCTACGACGATCTGGGCGTGTCGCAGCGCTGGGCGAACAAGTTCAGCGAGGCGGGCATCGAGACCGTGGCCGACCTGGTGGGCCACACCGAGGACGACCTGCTGCGCATCGAGGGCATCGGCGCGAAGGCCATCGAGGAGCTCAAGGAAGGCCCCGAGCTGCGCCGCGAGGCGGTCGAGGCCGAGCAGCACAACCTGCTGCATGTGATCGAGGACGACCTGAGCGCATCCTCCGATGACATGAGCCAGCTGCTCGACATGGTGTTCAGCCCGGATGACACCATCCTCATCGGCGGCGACGAGCCGGCCACCTTCAACACCGAAGGCGAGGACATGCTGGGCGAGGCGCTGCCTCCGCGCAGCTACCACCGCAACCTCGAGGAGCTCGACGAGCTTCTGGGCAACGGCGCGTTGGGCTTCGGCCTGACCAGCCGTCAGGACGAGGAAGAGTCCAACGAGGCTCAGGCTAACGGCGAAGAATAACGCTAGCTGAAAGGGGCGCGCATCGGCGCGCCCCTTTTTTCGTTACGGCGGGCCGAAGGGCTGCAAAGCCCGTGCCCGCTAACGTTCGAAAGGCTTTTCATGAGCGATAAAACTTACATCCCCGAGGGGGAGCAGGCTCCCGCATCGCAGATCGGCGCCACGCTCGAGGCGCTGGCGGGAACCATCCACGCTCGCCGCGAGGCAGGGGAGGGCAGCTACACGTTCCGCCTGCTCACGGGCAATGCCGACTCGCCGCTGAAGAAGGTGGTCGAGGAGGCCAACGAGGTGGCTTTGGCCGCCAAGGACGTGGAGGCTGCGAAGATGATGCTGGCGGGCCTTGCCGGCCACGAGGGCTCGCATGCGGGCATGGCCGAGGCGTTCGCCGCCAAGGCGGATGCAGCTTGCGACCACCTGCGCTATGAGGCCGCCGACGTGGTGTATCATCTTCTCGTCGTGCTTGAGCGTTACGGCATCGGCATCGACGAGTTCGCCGCCGAGCTGAACAACCGCATGACCGACGAAGAGCGCCCCCAAGGCGCCATCCGTCTGCACGAGGAACACGTGAAAAGAGGGAAGTAATATGGCACGTCTTTTCGGTACTGATGGGGTTCGCGGCGTTGCGAACAAGGAGCTTACGTGCCAGATGGCCTTCCAGCTGGGTCAGGCGGCGGTGGCCTTCAAGGGCCGCACCATCCTGATCGGCAAGGATACGCGCCTGTCGGGCGATATGCTGGAGTCGGCCGTTGCCGCCGGCATCATGTCCATGGGCGGCACGGCGCTGCTGGCGGGCATCATCCCCACGCCGGCCATCGCCCTGCTCACCCGCGAGCTGCATTGCGACGGCGGCATCGTCATCTCCGCCTCGCACAACCCGCCGGAGTACAACGGCATCAAGATCTTCGACGGCCAGGGCTACAAGCTGCCCGACTCCGTCGAGGACGAGATCGAGGCCTTCATGGCGCGCGGCGGCGCTGCTGCCGACGAGCTGCCCAACGGCGACGAGGTGGGCGTGGCCGTGCCCGTCGAGGACGCTTGCGAGCTGTACATCCAGCATGCGGTGCAGAGCGTGGAGAAGCAGGGCATCGACTTCAAGGGCCTGAAGGTGGCGCTTGACACGGGTCACGGCGCATCCTGCATGACCAGCGCCGAGGCGCTGCGCCGTTTGGGCGCCGACGTCACCGTCATCAACGACGATTACTGCGGCACGGACATCAACGTTCAGTGCGGTTCCACGTACCTGGAGCCCCTGCGCGCCCTGGTCGCCGAGTGCGGCGCCGACGTGGGCATTGCGCATGACGGCGACGCCGACCGCGTCATGCTCATGGATTCCGAGGGCAACGAGATCGACGGCGACATGGTGGAAGCCGTGTGCGCCATCGACCTGAAGCAGCGCGGCCTGCTGGCCGGCGACACCGCCGTGTCCACCGTCATGGCGAACCTGGGCCTGACGCATGCGCTGCGCGATGCGGGTATCAACCTTATCCAGACGAAGGTGGGCGACCGCTACGTGCTCGAAGCCATGCGCGAGGGCGGCTACGTCATCGGCGGCGAGCAGTCCGGCCACACCATCTTCCTGGAGCACAACTCCACGGGCGACGGCCTGGTCACGGCGCTGCAGTTCCTGGCCGCTTGCAAGCGCGCCGGCAAGTCCGCCGGCGAAGCGGCGAAAGCCATGACCCGCTTCCCGCAAACGCTCATCAACGTGCGCGTGAAGGACAAGCATGCGGCCGATGGCAACCAGGCCATCGCCGATGCCGTGGCGGCCGCCGAAGCGGCGCTTGGCGAGGACGGTCGCGTCCTGCTGCGTCCGAGCGGCACCGAGCCGGTCGTTCGCGTGATGGTCGAGGCTATGGATGCGCAGGCTGCCGAGCAGCATGCCAAGGCCATCGCCGAAGTGGTCGAGCGCGAGATTTAAACGAGCACGCGGTGCGATAAGATGCCGGTAACCGGTCTACACCGGTTACCGGCATCTTGCATTTTGGAAACTGATAAGGGGATATGCTTGCGTGCATGGCCGCAATGCTCTTTGCGAGATAGCCGTTGAAAGTGGTTTTACTTGATCGGGTTAATCGGTTCGGTGGTGCTTTCGGATAGGTTTGCGGCTTCGCTTCCTTCTGATGCATGGGCGGGTTGCTTGAAGGCGGGGCCTTCGTGCTTTCCTGTGTTTTTGACAGTGTCAGATGCCTGGGCGGGACGCCAGTCTGTGATCGCCTGAGCGACCGACCATGCTGCAGCGTCGTCTTCGCAGCTGGCGGCGTCGCCCGATGCGTGGGCGCCTGCTGCGGCGTGGGCGGCGTTCTCGCCTTCGACTTTGCGGCGCCAGTACAGCCAGAAGCCCAGCGCGCCTGCGCCTGCTGCGACAAGGGCCGCCAGCAGACCCGCTACCACAGGGTTCATCTGCCGTTTGGGAAGGCCGGCTTCGGGCACGGTGATGCCGAAATCATCGGCGCCGGTTTTGAACGATGCCTGCGAGGCGGTGGGCTTGAGCATGGATTCGAGTGTTGCCGTCTCTGCCTTCGCCTGCTCGCTCGGCGCGTCGAACTGGGTGAGGTCGTACGTGTCGATATAGGCTTTCATCGTGCGCGAGTACGTGGTGCTGGTGGCGTAGTGCCCCTGCAGGTAGTCGCACGCATCCTCGTAGCTTTCCGTGTTCGATTTCTTCACCGGGGTGTACAGGGAATCGCCGGTGAGCAGCCCGACATAGTCCTCAAGCGATTCCGTCAGGCTGGGGTAGCGGCGGAACTCGGCGACGATCGTCTCCAGGTTGCCCTTGCCGTCGTCCTCCTGTGTTTTCATGCGCACGCTTTTGCCCTCGTAGGCGCCCTTGATGCCGAACAGGTTGTTGTACGGTTCGCACGAAAGCCCCGATGAGCCGGATGCCGACTCCACCACGGCCTGCGCGATCATGACGGAAGCGTACAGGTCGTTTTCTTGGCACAGCTCGCGGGCCTGCTCGCCGATCTGGCTGATGAACTGCTCGGTGGTCAGGTTGCGCGAGACGTAGACCAGCTCGTCTTCGTCAAGGGTGGCGCTTTCCTGCACCATGTCCTCGGGGGCGTCCTCCACGTCCTCGGCGGGTTTCTCTGCGCTGGCGCCGTTGCCGGTGCTTGCGGACGGGGTGCTGGACGCGGCGGGCGCGGCCGGGGTTTCGGAAGGCTGCGCGGGCGTGGCGGGCTCGGGCTTGGCCTCGGGTTTTGCCTCGGGCTCGGAGGCGGCGTTCGAGTCGGCGATGGCCTTCTGCGTCTGCTTGACCAGCTTCGCCAGGTCGGCGTCTATGGTTGCAAGCGCGTCGACGTCGATGGTGAGGAAATCCGCTGCGGCCACGGTTTCGCCGGAAAGATACGTCTTCAGCGGCTTCAGGCCGACAAGCTTTGCGGCCTCGGCCTTGTCGAGAATCGCCTTGTTCTCCGCGTCGGTTGCGGTCCAGTCGCCGGTGTTGGCGACGCTTTCGATGGGTGTTGCCTGCGCCGCGTATGCAACGCTTGCCGAGGCGGTGCCCTGAGTATGCGCAAGACCCGCCAAGGCGGGGGCCGTTGTCATGGATGTTGCCAGCACCGCGGCAAGCGCGGCGTTCGTGAAAATGGTGCCCTGCTTCATTACGCTATCGTACCGTTTCTCCTTGTTCGACCTAGTAAGCCAAGTATAACTTATAGTCCCTCCCTTTAGCGTTCCCCACGATAATCATCACGCCGCTCCCTTGCAATGTCAGGCGGCAACTGTTTGCCAATCGTCGTGATTCCTTCACGTTTTCCGCCGCTGAACAGGGCAAAACCCGCGAAAATGTCAACGACGCCGGTTGATGGCAGTGGCTACCGCGTCCGATGTGCCAGGGGAGGGCTAGGGAAGGGGCGGTAGAACGTCCTGATGTCCAGGTCTGGCTAGAATGTTTTATCGCTTTCGCGTATCGGAACGCGAGTTTTCCGAATGTTTGACAATGGTGATTTTGCAATATCGCAACGAACGCAGGCAATTACGTAGCGAACGGTCGCAATCGCCGCCTTCGCGGCATCTCATGCCCGGAACCGCCTCTGCAAATTCGGAAAACTCGCATTCTCTGCCATGGTTTAGCGAAAAGCTTCCCTTTCACGCGTGTGTCTGCCCGCCCGCTGGGGAAGGTGACAGGGCCCGGTCGAGGAAACGTTGCGCTCCCCGTGTTGCTTTCCGTCATCGCTTCCGCTTTTCGCTATAATCTTCTGAATCAGCGCGAGGGAGCGTGGCGATCGCTCAATGGGAAAGGAAGGTTTGATGGCCGAGCTGCAGATACAGCCAGGAACGAAGCTGAAAGTCGCTTTCGACACGGCCGTGGGCCAGCAAACCGATTTCAACATGATGGCCACCTTCAAAGGCGTCATCGACGAAGCCTATTTCCTTATCAGCGCGCCTATGCTCGCCGGCAAGCCGCTGATTTTGGATGAGAACCAGAAGCTCCTGTTCCAGTACACCGAAGGCGGGAACACCTTCATGCTGGCCGGCTATCCCGAATCCGTGGAGAAGGCGGGCATCCGCACGTTCTGGAAAATGCGCCAGGTGGCCGAGCATCGCACGTTCTTGAAGCGCCGCGACGAGCGCTTCAAGGTGTCCATGCGTCTGCGCTACCTGCGCGACGAGGCCCCCGAGGACCAGCTGGAAGATGCCATGACCATCGACGTTTCCGCCGGCGGTCTGGCAATGTACCTCAACGATTACCCCGACGTGGGCGAGGCCCTGCAGGTGAAGCTGCCCGTGGTACGCGTGGACGACCAGCGTTACGAGCTGCCCGTGCAACTGGGCATCGTGTGCTGGCTGCGTGAGGCGCCGAAGGGCAGCCTGTTCCGCAACGCCTGCGGCATCCAGTTCCGCTATGCCGACGATTTGGAGCGCGAGGCCATGAAGGAATACATGGAGCACGTGCGCGCCAAGTATAAGATCTAGGTCCCATGGCGTTGTTCGGTAAAAATAGGGAAGGCGAAGGCGAACGGCCTAAGCGCGAACCGGTGTCCGATCAGGTGCAGGGCGCTGAACAGGAGCGTGCGCAGGCTGAAGGCGCAGCCACGGACGAATCTGCGCAGGTTGAAAGCGCGGGTGCAGGTGCATCTGCGCAAGCGGAAGCGCCCGAAGGTGCCGCGCGTTCGTCGGGGTCCGCTAAGCGTCGTTTCGGCAAGAAGCGTGCCCGGAACAAGCGCATGATCCGCGTGGAGGAGCTGGAAGAGGCTCTGGCAGACGACGAGGATATTGACGTTGACGCCATCGTCTCCATGTATATGCCCAAGCGCCGCATGGCCCGCATCGGCGAGGCGCTTCTGCGCGTCGGCACGCTGCAGAAGGTGCTCATTTGCGTGGCGCTGTTCATGGCGGTGCTGTTCGGCGTTTCGTTCATGCAGGAGAACATGGGCAACTTCACCATCAACTTGAACCGTTTGGAGTTGTTCAGGCGCGGCATCGCCATTGCCGACAACAGCCAGTTCGAAGGCGCCACCGCGCGTCTTGCCGCCGAGGCGGTTTCCTACGGTACCAACATCGCCGCGGAAGATCTGCCCGACAATTTGGACGAGATCGACGGCAGCCACAACGGCAAAAGCTACGTTGCCTACACCTTTTATATCCGGAACGCCGGCAAGGAAGATCTGGGATACGACGGCAAGGTGAAGGTCGCCTCCGCATCGAAGGGCGTGGAGAAGGCTGCGCGCGTGCGCGTGTACCGCAATGGGGAAGCGGTGACTTATGCCGCGCCCGCTTCCGACGGCGGCAACGAGCCTGGGTGCGAGAATTTCGAATCGAACGACGTGGTGTGCCACCTTGCCAACGACGACTTCAAGGTGGGCTACGTGGACAAGTACACCGTGGTCATCTGGCTTGACGGCGATGACCCCGAGTGCGTCGACGATATAGTGGGCGGCGAAGTCGAGTTCGCCATGGACTTCGATTCCGATGGAGCTGAGGATACGAACCTGCTCACCAAATTCGTGCGGGATATCGGCGACACGCTCACGGGCACCGACCCCATCGGCGCGTCCGGCACCGATGCCCCTGACTACTACCAGAACAACACCGTTACCTGGGATAACCGCCGCAACCAGGACAATCCGCCCGCATAATCCCGATGCCGGCGCCCTCGACCTCGGTTAATTAGAGGGGGTACATTTTCTAACGGAGAAACCATTGAATTGAGTGGTTTACCTGCGGTAAAGTCGTGATATTTCGGGACAATTTATGGTAAGGTGCAGTTTGCATGTACTTGAATGGAATGCAGGTGCCCGGTGGGCATTGATTTCATGAGCGAGGAAAAGGATCGAGAGAGGATCCGTTATGGAAACGAAGGCACTGAAAAAGCAGCTCGGCGCTGCTATCGCCATGGTGCTGGTGGCAGCCATAGCTTTGGGCGCCGCCACGTTCGCATGGTTCGTGAACAACAATGCCGTCACGGCGGAGGGTGTTAACGTGACCACCTCTTCTGCTGTGCCGAACCTGTATATCACGGACGCCGGCAAGACGACTGATACGATGGCGCCTGCGGGCACCAACAAATCGAAGCTGCTTCCTGTGTCTACCAGCAACGGTACGGAATTTTTCGATACCAAGCATTGGGTCAGCGCTGATGCGACCAGCCAGAATGCTTCTAAGCATCAATACGCGAATGAGTACAAAGCTGCTGAGGCAACAGCTGACGCGGGAGTTTACGATGAATACACTTTCACGCTTGGCGTACAGAACGGCTCGATGAATGTGTATTTCGATTCTACTGCGGGCACTACTAATTTGACGCCCAATGCGAACATGGGCACGGCAGGTCGTTTCGCAATTAAGTTCGGTGATGGGGAATGGAAGCTATTCAAGATTGATGGAACGGCAACTAAAAAGGGTTATTACACCGATAAGGTTGCTGAAAACGCAACGTCTGGTGACTATGCGGTTGGAGCCGAGGGATCTGACCCCAATAGGGTCATCAAAGCAGCTCCGATTACCTATAGTGAAATTGGATCGTTTGCTGGCGCAATTAACGACAAGGGTCAGGCTTCTGCTAATCAGGGGGCAACGGCTCTCGCCACCATTTCCGGTGAAACAACTGTCACCGTTCGCGTGTGGTATGAAGGTTGCGATCCGGATTGCGTTTCCGAAAATGCGGGGGCCCAAGGCACCTCTCCCGCAATCACTGGCAACCTTGGTTTTGTGGGCGTTGCTGCCTAGATTTGCGTTGCTGCTGCCGCATAGTTAACAACTTCGGTTCAACATTCGTTAACTGCTTAATACCCTCGGGCTTTTGTCCGGGGGTATTTTGTGTTGTCAGGGGGATTACTTTGTTGGGGCGCTGATGCGGCTTTGGCGTCCCATTCTGTGACTTGGGGGAAACGTCAAAATTGGGGTTGTTTTGGTTTGTTGCACTTTGGGATTAGCGTTGTTTTACATGGTAAAATGCTAGGTTGAATGATTGTCGGAACTGGGCAATGTCTCTCGGCATCTGAGCGGTGTATTCGTCTCGCCTTGAGATTGAGAGGGCCCTGACATTGCTTGGAAAAAGGAGGACGTTGCTCTTCGGGGCGTCAGCAGCATGAATGCGACTGGCGAACATACCAACCATGGTGAACTTCATGCAGATGATAACGCTGCTGAGGGTTATCGTGCTGTGGCCGACGAGCATGCGCAAACCCTGAAGGATTTCTGGAAGCGGTTCATGGTCAGCGGTCTGTTCGTGGTAGCCGCCCTTGTCATTATCCTAGCTTGCTTGGCTTGGTTTCTGAACAACTCCCAGGTGAGGGCCAATGGCGTTGGGGTGGACACGGCCGGCGCGCGCTTCGCTATCTACTCCGACGGCGCTCATCAGGGTGTCTATGACCAGGAGGCGGGTCAGGTCGGGGAGGCGGGTCAAGGCAGGCTTGATGTGGCCGACTCCATGAACGTGAGCGCTACCAGCAACTTGGTGAACTTGAGCTCTGGCGATACTTTGGGTCCGGGTTCGTATGGTCAACTCACCTTCACGGTAAAGCCGTATGCGAATGATCTTGGTTCCGTGCAAATCGATATCTCCCGTGAGTTTAGGGGCAAGCAGGGGGTTGACGTTTCCGATACCGTGAAAGCGCTGGCGTCGGGCCATATCCTGTTCTTCGAATCGCGTGACGCCAATGGGTACTACGAGTCGCCCATCCTTGGCGAGCAGTTGACTAACGGGTCTCCGGTTCTCAGCTACCGGCTGACTATCGATGCAAACGACTTCCGCGACACTTCGGGCAAAACAACCCAATCCGTCACGAAAACGCTGTACTGGGTTTGGCCTGAGTACATCCAGAACTTCGTGTATACCGGAAACGCCAACTACTACAAAAACCTTTTCGCAACTGATGATGCTCAACACCCTGCCGGGCAGAGCTACGCTGACATGCAGAACTACATCAACAACCACCAGAGTTCTTTCTACTCCATATCGTCCGGTCAAACGATACCTGCGCTGAGCAGCACCATGTCTTCCGCGGACCTCTCAGTGTGTGCCACGGCATACAACAAGGCGGACGATGAGATCGGCAACGCGGTGGAGTATTACCAGGTGCGTCTTGTCGCTAGCGAGGTGAGGGGCTCATGAGCGGCAACGAAGCGCGGATGACGTCGGCAAAAGATTGGATATACGAGCATCGCGGGCCGATTCTTGCGGCGTTGGCCGTTGTCGCCGTCGTTCTGATCATCGCGGCGCTCACGCTATCGTGGTTCCTGACCAACAACAGCCTTTCGACGGTTGCGAAGGTTGACTCTCCCGCCGAGCTGAAGATCACCGTGCCGGGCGAGTCGGCGGCAACTCAGCTGGACCTGACCAACGACGCGGACTACGACAAACCTGCCGCGGATGGCAGGGTTTACCGCCGCCGAGCCTTCAGCGTGGACAGCGGCGGCAAGGCCTTTGAGCTGCAGGTTGCGAACACCACGAACATCTCCGGGCTGAGCGTGAAGATTTATCGCGCTAGGGTGAATAAGCCCTCTGACGCCGGTGATGTCAAGGGCGACGGCTATTCGTGGAGCAAGGAGGGCACCGAGGTTACTGGCTTCGAGAAGATCGATTTCGACGCAGGTAAGTCCCAAACCTTTGGCGACTACGAGAACGTCCAAACAAACGCCGTGCCCAACTACCGTTGGAAACGATTCGAGGTAGATGAACTCGATAAGATTGAAAACGGAGTCGCTTCTGCGACCAACTTCATCATCGAGTGCTCGTGGCCCCAGGATGGCAACTACAAGGATACCGACGTAGCGTACCTGATTGCGAAGTCGTAGAGAGGAGGGACCGTGCTCGGAAACCGCAATGACAACAGCATTAAGCAAGAACGCGAAAGCGAAGGGCGCGGTTCGCTCACCGCTTCGCTGAACGGCGCGATCGACGGTATGGCGAAAACGCCTCAAGCGCGCAAGGCGTTGTGGGCGGCCGCCTTCGTGCTGGTCATTGCGGCGCTGATATTAGGCGTCCGTTCGACCTACAGCGCCTTCAGCGCGAACGACCACCTGAAGGCCGTTGCCGTTACGGGCACCTCGCAAAGCCTGTTCGCTTCCGACGTGCTGGCTCCTTATTCGGAGAAGCCAGCAGAGCCCATGGCCAAAAGCGTTGTGGTCGATACGGGCAAAAGCGATGCGACTGACGCCAACGGTGCTTGGTGCTCCTTCACCTTCCGCGTGTATAACTGCATGCTTGATGACCGGAATGTGTTCAACGACAAGGATGTCAAGTACGCGTTGAGCGTGAGCGCCGTGGGTATCGACGGAGGGGCTGTCAGTGATTCGGATTGGAGCATCAGTCCCGCGCAGGGGGACGTCGTGCTTCCCGGCACGCAGGCGAAAATCGTCACCTATACGGTTTCATTCAAAAAGGAGCTGCTGAACAGCATCAAGTTCACCATCTTCGCAAATGTCGATCAGGCGAATAGCCCCGGAACCAACTTGGCGTGCTTAGCGGCGTCCATCACGCCGGCGGAGCCTACTGTGGTTGAGTCCGCTTCCGTCACTGGCGCATGGGCAGATACGGGCAACGTTAGCGAATACGCTGCATACAACTATCGCGTCAGCGTTACGGGCAAGGAGCAGACGGTGGTCCTGACGTGGGGCGAAAAGGTTGAGCTTGACCCTTATTTCGAAAAGAACCACGCAGGTCCGAACTCGCCCTGCACCGTGAATACTGACGAACGCACGGCAACGTTCACGATGTCGCCGGGTTCCGAGATCGTGAACTTCTACTGGACTGGCGGAAGCTCCGGGCCTTCAGACTGGGGCGATCTCGGTGTTTCGGTGACGGCAAGCGGTTAGTTGCGGACAGTCGAAAACGAACGGTCGGCGACCAACGGCAACGCTGAGCGCCAACGGCAAGCAGGGGAGCCCTTCGGGGCATGGCATAGAGAGGTTACCCATAGATGAGATCGGTAAAGTGCATAATCGCCATGTACCTTACCTTTGCTATGGCTTTTCAGCTGCTCGTGCCGGCTCCTGCCGCTTTTGCGGAAGGAGCGAACGTCGTTTCGGGCGCGGCGGCGCAGTTGGGCGGCTCGGAAAACGCGGGCGATAACAGTGGCGGCTCCTCAGCGGATGCGGCCGCCGACAACGGCGATGGCGCTTCGGCTTCGGGCGATGCTTCCGCAGGCGAAAGCGGAACGACCCAGGGTGCTGCCTCTTCGAGCGGCGCAACCGATGGGCAGGGTTCTGCTGCAGGCGACGCGGCTGAGAAGCAAGGTTCTTCCGCGGGCGATGCCTCCGAGGGTCAAGAGTCCGCTGCGGACAAGTCCGCCAGCGCCGACGATGATGCGGCAGATGCGCAGGACGCTTCTGCAACGGCTGCCGCGGGCGCAACCATTACGACTGTTGCCGAATTACGGGAAAAAATGGCGAAGGACAACCATGGCAGCGTTGAGGCAGCGGGCGAAACCGTTACCGCCATCACGTTCAACGATGCCGCGGCTTTGCGCATCGTCTCGAATACGGATGCTCAGCTGTATCGAACTGCGAAGATGGCAAAGGGCCAAGGATCGACGGGTGCCGAATTTGACGTGAGCAGCCCCGAGAACGGCTATACGTTCCTTGGTCTTGGCAGCGCCGAGGTTCCCTTCGAGGGCTCGTTTACCACCAATGGAACCTCGATCGCCTTGGCGACGTCGCTGTTCAACAATGTTGTGTTGAAGGATGGCATTTCCATCCCGAATCTTATTTGGAAAGGGACGGGCGGCGATCCGGTAATCGCGGCCAAGGTTACGGGGGGCAAAACGCTTGACGTCACAGTTCAGATTGCCGACCCGGCAAATACCACCTTATCGGAATCAACTGCCGGTATCACCAGCGCGCTGTTCGGAACCGTTGCGGGCTCGCTCACGCTGAGCGCAACCTATTCTTTCGCGGGCACGCGAAAAGGCCTTGGGGCCACTGCTGATTCCATGGGAAACGTGGGCTTGTTGGCGAATACGGTTGAAAGCGGCGGCACCTTTACGGTTCAGTCGGTTACCTTCCCCGATAACGTTGCATTGGGCGGCACCGTGACTGCGGCCAGCGGAAACGCCGGCTTGTTGGTTGGCGAAGTTAAGGACGGCGCGACCTTGCGTGTCGGCTCCTTGAACAATGTCCCGACTGCTACGATTGAGACCAAAAGCGGGTGTGCCGGCGGCGTCGTGGGCAAGGTCGGATCGGATACTGGCGCGACCGCTGAAGTCACGAACGCAATCAATCTCTCTAAGCTCACGGTGAAAGGCACCGCTGCAGCTGGCGGCTTCATTGGTCAGGCAACCAAGCTCACGTTGAAGCAGAACGAAGGCGCCAAGGTCACCTGTCCTCAGAATGTCGGGGATGCGGATAGCGGCAACGTCGGCGGTTTCATCGGCGAGGTGAGCTTCGGCAGTTCGGTCGCGTTTACTGGCAATGATCAAATCTATACGGGTGACGAAGGCGTCGCGCTTTTGGGCAAATCCAGCGAGTCGAACGGCGTTGGCGCTGCTATCGGTAAGCTGAACTTCGTTGATTCGACAACGGCTGTTTCGTTCAATGGCGGCACGTTCAAGAGCACCTATGGCAAAGGGGGAGGCGCCGCAGTGTTCGGCGGCCTTGTCGGCTCTGTGACGGGATATGCTGCTGGAACCGGAGAAAAAAGAGATGCATCAAAGCCGCTTACGGTGGAAAACGTCTCAACCGAATTTAAGCTCAATGCTAATCCGCAATTCACCGGCGGCCTTGTCGGTTGGCTGGGCCGCGGTGACGACGCGAGTGTGAGTGCAGCTCTCGAAGTCAAGAGTGCTCAGGTTAACTGCACTAAGCTCGCTCAATCTGGCAAGGGTTTCGGTGGCGTTGTCGGCTGCCTTGACCACGAGAGCATCCTCGACGTCAATGGCGTGACCGTTGCAAACGAAGGCGCGATTGAAAACGGCGCGGGTATTGCCGCTGAAAGCTGGGGCTCTGCGATTCGCTTGGGCGGAGTCACCGATTTTTCGGGCATGAAGTTTGCTCCTGAAAATAGCTTTACCGACGAGAAGTTTGTTTCTCAAATCACGAACGTTACCTCAAGCAATCCGACGCTCGTGTTCGCTCGCGGAACGGGAAGCGATGGCGTTCCCGTAGACGCTGGTAATAGTGATTACTGGGTTTACAAGCGTTGCCCTGCAGCGAAAATCGATGACTTGGGCAGCGATCAAAACGCTGGTTGCGGCTACGGTGAGGTTGTCAGGCTTGATGGGGAGAAGCTGCAAAAAGACCTCATCAAAATCAATATGGATAAACACGAGCTTGAGGGCCCCTCGACGACGGACTGGAGCTGGCAAGTTGGCTCGAGCAATGGGAATTGGTCCGAAGGCAACCGCACCCTGACGATAAAGAAAACGCAGGATTTCGTGTGCCTTGCGCTTTCGGTGCAGTTCGCCAACCTTTGGAATGGGGTATATGGCTTAAACCCCAAGGACAAGGCGCAGCTCCTGGGCTCCGGTGTGAGGATCAACCTTAACGCCGACGTTAATCTGTCGGGCACGGGCGTGGTGGGCCTTGGATTCGATAGCGCTAACAATCTTCAGACATTTCAGGGTACTTTTAATGGCAACAGCCATAAGGTTTCCCTCGCTATTGGCGAGCCGTATGGCAAGCGCAGCGATGGTGCGATTGACGCGCTCGACGGTAACGGCAAGATTTATCGTCACGACCGTCTGGGTTTCTTCCCCGCCATTGGCGGTGGTGCGACGGTAAGCAATCTCACCGTCGATGGTGCTATGAACGGCGTTGCAATGAAGTTCGATAACGGCGTAAACGTTGACGCCGGATTGCTTGCGGCGACCATCACGGGTGATGCGACAATCAACGGCGTTACGTGCGGGCCGGCGATCCCCCGTGACGATACTTCCGATCCGACGATCGCTTGCGACGATACGTTCGGAAACGATGTCAGCATCGGCGGCATTGCGGGTAGCGTGACGGGCATCGGAGCCGTTGCTTTCGAAGGCAATACGAAGGCGCAAGCGACCATCAACACGGGTGCTACCCTCAATGGCCCCACTCGCATTGGCGGCGCTATCGGTTATGTGGCGGACGTTGCTGCTATCGTCAACGCAGCGAACCTTGAAGTCGATGGCGCAATCACCGCAAGCGACAGCGCGAGCGATAAGATTGCCCAGGTTGGCGGCTTTATAGGCTGCATTGCTCAGGGTGCCGCGGCGAATACAACAAAGGTTAACATCACAGGCCTTTCGTTCAACTCGTTCAACATGACCGTTGGCAAGAACGGCGACGCGAAGAACGGCGCCGGTGGTCTTCTGGGCTACAGCTGGGGCAATACTGTCGTCACCATCGGGGATAGCGGCAAAAACACCAGCGATAGCACGTACGCTCTCAAGACGAACAACGCTTCCATAACCGCAAATGATTCCGAGGAACTCGGCGGCCTCGTATACGCCGCAAGTGGCCATTGGGCCATCAACGACTATGCCATCGATCTTTCGGGCACAACCATTAATGCTGAGAGCGCTACAACGCTTGGCCTGCTCGTTGGCCGTGGAAGCAAGGTGGCTGCTGGAGTATATGGCTCCGAGTCCTATACGGGCTTGTACCTGGAAGACAGGGCTTATTGGGAAACGGCCTATAAAGTTTCCGGCATCACAATCAAGGCACCCGACAAAGCGGCTTTCGACGAATGGGTCGGTAATGGTGTAAAGCAAGGCAGCAAACTCATAGACGGCGAATGGAACACGGTCGTTTCGCTGCACACCCAAGATGAAAAGTTGCACATGAGCGATAGCTCGAGAAGCGACAACAGCTATCATAACCGTTCTGATTTCGGCGCGAAGCACAATACGAATGCTTGGACGAGGTATTACTACAACCTGGATAGAGCATATACGACAGTTGGCAACGATTCCAAGAATAGCGACAAGACAAGCTGGATGGACCAGCCGGAGTACTTGCTGCTTTGGTGCGCATATTTGTATGCGCCCAGTGACATTCGGAGTTATATCATTCCAGGAAATCAGCAGATTTTCCAAGGAAACAATATTGGCACGAATGATGCCGAACGCAAGTCTATCGACATGGATGGATATAGTTTCTACCCCAGCAATCCCGTTAACGGTTCCAAGGTAACGGTGAAAAATGCCGAGATCAAGTTCCATTATTCCGAGATCAAAGCTAAGCAAGATGGCAACAAGAAGAATAGCGAAGCGACGCAGCACGAGAACATGCATTGTGGGCTCATCCGAACCCATGCGGGCGACCTTGCGGTAAGCAATGTCACGCTGGGCGGTACCGTAGGCGCTGTTGTGAACGACTCGGGAAGCTCGTCCGGCGCTTTGATATGCCGCTATATTTACGGGTCTTCGTCTTCGAGTTCGACCTTGGTTAGGCGGATCTCTATCGACGGGCTTACGCTTAACGGCTTGACGGTCGATGGTGTGACCGATGCAACCAGTTATGCCCCTCTGCTCATCAATGAGATGCAGACGTACGTGAACCTGAGCGCGAACAATATTTCGACCACGGGGTACGCAAATGGTACCAAGGCGGCGACCTCGCTATTTGGCAAGCTTGGCGTGGGCGGTACGGCCGACCAGGTAACGGCGACGTTCAACCAGATCAGCGTTCCGAGTGCTACGAGCCAGAACGCAACGGACGGCGCGATTTTCACCCGTGCAAGCTTGCTCGAGAGCTTCGGTTACGGCGAAGGCAATACGGGCTCTGCGGTATATACGTTCGTCAAGGCTGATCAGAACGCCGATCAAGGCGAAAACAAGGTCACGTTCGGCAAAGAGATCGACTCGACGGATGGCGAGTATTTCGGAAAGCAGCTCTGGTATTACGATGAGAATGCCTATGGGACCGAGGCAGGTCTTGTCACCGTTGGCGACAAGCGGGCAAGCTCGGATCAATTTGGCGACTATCTTCCCTACGTCTACAAGGGACAGGCCAACGAGAGCAACGTTCGGTACCACGAAATCAAGGTAAACCAGCGTATGCCGAAGCTTACGACGGGCTGCGGCACCTATGCGGATCCGTATGCCATAACCAAGGCTTCCGAGCTTAACGCGGTGGCCGTGTACATCAACACGAAGAGCGCGGTTGATGGTTGGGAGGTTACGGTCACTACCAACCAGTCTGAGCTTTGCCAGCGTCGAAGCGATCATAGTACCGACCGTGAGGTTACGTACGTTTATAAGCAGGCAAATGAATCGAGTAAAAAGTGGGAGAAGAAGAACGGGGATACCACCGATTCAACGGTAACGCTTGATGAAGACACGATGCATTCCTACCTGCAAAGCGCCTACTACAGCATCGAGCCTAAAAACGAAGATGGTACAGCGGGTACCACGCTCGCGATTGATGCGGAGTCGTTCGAGGGCTTGGGCAATCTTGGTAATCCGTTCAGAGGCGTGATCGTCGGCGATTTAGCCGATTCGAACACGCAAGCAACGATTGCCATCAACAACAGCACTGGATCTTTGAAGGGCTTGATTCCCTATAGCTACGGAAGCGTGGTCAAGAACCTGAACGTGGTTTACCAATCAGGCGTTTCGGCGATTTCGTACGCGCCGAAAGACAGCAACGGCGTCCCCGGTTCGTTCTTTGGCGGTGTGATCGGTTGCATCTTGGGCGGCGACAACATCATCGATGGGGTGAGCGTGTCGTCCCGAAGCGGTTCTGCTACGGCTATCGCGTCCGCCAATGTTGATCCCCTGGTTGCCGCAGCGGCAGGCGATACGAGCAGTTCGTATTTGATTCCCATAGGCGGCTACGTCGGTGCCGTTGCGGGCGGTGGCGTTATCTTCCGCAATAGCTCGAATGTTAGCGGTGCGCTCAATACTTGGCATGTTGCCGGTGCCTCGCGCTATGACAACCCCTACGTCGGTCGCGTGATCGACGGTTATGCGTTTAGCGAACTTGCTGGCAGCAGCCTTGATAACACCGACCGCAACTACAAGATCAACAACCTGAATATTGATGAAACGAACTGTGTGGTAACAGGCGATACGCAAGGTCGCTATCGTGGGATTGACGGCAACGACAAGGCTATAACTACTACCGTCAACGACGCGCAGGGGCTGCTCGTGCTTTCGGCCATCATCAGCAGCGGCGCGGCTGGCGGTTCGGCGAATACGACGGCTCCAGATAATGAACATGCAACCAACTATGGAACCTACGCTGGATCGAGGGCGTATTTAGGTGGAAATACGTCGAATAATACAAAGTATCAGTTCGGAAATCAGAATTACGGCAAGGTGCGCAACGCGACCTATGCCGCTGTTGGCAAGCCGACTAAAGCAGTTGGCGAAACTGAAGATGATGGCGATTTTGCAAAAGCGACCAAGGACGACACACTCAGCCCCGGTAGCCAGTGGGAGGGCGACGCGCTTGCCGAGGGGGATAATGGCGCGCGGGTGAACTCTCCCTACCTGGTGGCGAAGTATGCCACGTGGCAGACGGGTAACATCTGCGCCGCGCAGGCCTCGGGCATGGATTTGCAATTCGTGAACACGGCCGAGGACATTGACTATGACATGACGCCTTACGGTACCGGTTACACGGGGCTTTCGGGTCGCTATTACTCCAACGCGTGCGCATCCGCCCAGGGTGCCGACCGTGACCGCATCGTGCCGCTCGTGGCGACCATCAACGGCGACGGTGCGACCATCAAAGTGGGCGACAACGGAAGCAACAGCAACGGTAGCGAGAAGAATCCGTACGACATCAAAGAATATACCGACGACGATTACAAGCTCACTGGTGTGGGTGCTTTGTTCGGCACGGCGACGTACACGTCCGAAAACGTGGCAGGCAGTATCGGCACCACAGCAGCGGATGACACTGCTGCCACAGGCAACGGCGGTTATACCGTTCGGAATCTGAACTTCAAAGACTGCAACATCTCGCTCACGTATACCGATGCTTCCGGCAATGCGAGTGGTTCGGGCGATGCGGAAATCGGCGTAGGCCTTCTTGCGGGCACCACGGCAAATAACAACTCGCTGATAGACTATGGCAAGTATCATGCCCTTACGTTGGCGAACTGCAAAGTCAATGGTTCAGCTGGCGTTTCCGACGCTGGCGGCCTGTTGGGCTCGTCCGGTTATGGCAGCCGTAAAACTGATAAGAACAGTACCGAGATGGTGAATAAGACCGGGGGGCAGCCGTCTCCGGTCAAGCTCTATGACTGCTCGTATAGCGGCATGGACATCTCGGGCGTTCAAAACGTCGGCGGTTTCGTCGGCAAGCTGAGCTCCGGCTCCCAAGGCGGTGTTTGGACGTCGACGGACAAGGTCGTCGCTGAGGACTCCGCGATCACGTCGAGCGCACCTGCTACGTCAAGCTCGGTTGATTCCAACGTCGGCGGTGTGTTCGGCGCCAGCGGCGCTGCCGTCTTCGTGAATACCGACGAAAGCGCTAACTCGAAATACAACAGCGGAAAAGCAACCATCTCGGGGGTGACGCTGACCGTTCCGGCAAACGCTGGCGCATCGAGCGGTGTTGGCGGCCTTGTCGGCAACGCGAAGAACAACATATATGCTTACAACTTGAAGGTAACGGGTGACGTTAAGGTAACGGGCGACGCGAATGGCAAGGCGGTATTCGGCCGAACGGGTGCGAGCGAGTTTAAGAACGCTGGCGGTATCGCGGGCACTATAACCAGCGGCAGCGAATTCATGTTCGATACGTGCGAAGTTAGCAATATCGATCTTGAGTCTCGCGAGGTTTCCGGCGGCATTTCCGGCAACATCTCCGGGTCGCCAACGGTTACCTGCAACAACGTGGTGGTGAGCGGTGTGACCTTCGGCAGCTCATATGCGGGAGGCATCAATGGCTCCCTTGGGAGCGAAGGCACGCCGACGTTCAACATCACGAACGCTGAAATCAAGAACAACGTGTTCATGAACCCGAGCAATTTGTCGGAGGAACCGAAGGGCTCGAACGGCAAGAGCCGTTCCGGCGGTATTGGCGGCGATGGCAGGGGTGTGTTCAGGCTCTCGAACGTCCTGCTCGATAGCAATGACTTCCAAGGCAAAGACGGCCAGGGCATCTTCTTTGGCGATGCGAAGGCGGGCCTGCAGGTCTATGCTGCGGGTATCGATATAAAGCCGGGTGAAGGTAAATCAACCAGCGATCTGCCTCCTTTGATGTTCGACAAGACCAGCGATCAGAGCATCGTGAAGCAGGTGAACGCTGCTTCGTATGTGGCGTTTGGTAACTATTTCGATGCCGCCCCCGATATGGATAAAACGCTCTATAACGACGAGACAAACGATGATGGTACTGAAGCCGTCTCGCCCTACGTGACCACGAGCCCGACGAGCGGCATTGCCGTGCGTACGTCAAACAACGCAGATGATCGCTACCTTTTTGGTGACGGCGCCAATGTTGGAAATGCTGGCACAATAAAGAGCCAAGCGGGTACCAATGAGGCCAATCGTTATACCTACACAAATATCGGCGGGTGCGATAAAGAGGGAGCGTATCGAAACGATAACGGCTACACCGAATCCTCTGCGCAATCGTACAACTCGGAGAACCCGGATGCTTCAAAGAAGGTCGCCACGGAAAAGGACTTCAAGATTCTTGAGGTCCCCGTTCAGGACGCCTCGGTCGTAACCGACTACCTTAACTTGGTGACCAACGGCGGCTTTTCCGATGCGGTTCGCTTGAACAACGGCTCTGACAAGCAGTACGTGACGGCCAAGACCGAAAAGTTCAAGTTGGATGAAAAGACAAAAGCCTTCGTCAAAAGCACTGAGCCCGCATCGCTTTCGGTTGTGAACAATGGTACAAGCGATATGCAGTTTAGCGCACCTTCCAATTGGGACAACGATAATGGCCAGTTCACGCTGCTCTCCGTAACCTTCAACGATGGCGCTGGCAACACCTATAAGGTTCAGGTCCCCATTGTGGTTAAGCGCTTGTTCGAGGTTAACTTTGCGGCAGCGTATACCTATGGCACCAACTTCAAGGCCGGCGATTACTCGAACAAGAACGATCACGTGCTTACCGGCGTCGGGGATGCCATGACGGGGTATCTCACCTGGACTTACAACAAGGCTCGTGCTACTGAAACAACATACGGGTGGAACACGTATCTGCAAGACGGCGGCTCCATGAAGGCGCTGGACAAGCGGATTCTGTTCAGCGGCGATAGCACAAGGGGAACCTTGCCCAAAGGCACGCAGCTTACGTTGGTGGACACCGCGAATAACAACAAGGAATATCACTACACTGTTGTGGGTGCCGATGGAGCTGCCTCGGTTGCGTTGACCGAGTTCAAGGATTCTTCTGGCGCGTCGTATCAAGAAAAGTGGCTTAGCGAGCTGATGGGGGTCAAGGCTTCCGACAACCCCAACTCAGGTGCTTGGGTTAAGGTCAACGCTGACGACCCCAACGTTGGCGCGCGTATCGAGACCAGCGCGGGCTACGAATACTTCCGTCCCTGGGCGGATGGGGTTACGGGCAATCGGTGCGACCTTGCCCTCGAAGACGGCTCCGAGCCTCATCCGTCTGAGAGCTTCTTCCTGGTGGTTCGCGTTCCTAAGAATTCGAATGCAACCGTGAACGGTTATACCGGAACCTCGCTTTCGGGCGATGTGAGCACGCGCATCAACTACGTGAAGGGGTCGGACGAAAGCAAGGCGGACAACCATATCAACACCGCTTCAACCTATAACATTGCATTGGGCTATGGGCAAACGCTTGCTGACACCTTGGTTACAGGTGATTCGGGTGCTACTCAAAAAATGAGCGCCGATACGACCAATACCTTCTGGATGGACGTTACCGATACCGTAAGCTGCAGCAACGTATACAACGATTCGGACACGCTGTACTACCAGCTGAACTCCTCGCTTGCAAGCTATAACGGTCCTGCCCTTACGGGCGCGAGCGGCTATCCTAGCGGCACTTCGAGCACGTATTCCTTCTACGTGAAGGTGGGGGACACCTATTACAAGCCCAGCAAATCGACCGATTCCGCGGGCAACGTGAAGTGGACTTGGGAGCCGGCTGAAGCGGGGGCGGATGATGCGGGCAAGGCTGCGGTAAGCGGCAAGTCGTGGAGCGCCGATGGCGGCGACATGCAGCTTGTCCTTTCCGATAGCGAAGGAACGGCTATCGACCTAAGCGGCATCCGCAAGATTGCAACGGACGCAACGAATGCAACGGACGAAACAGCCTCGTTCTCCATCCAGATGAAGGCGGAGTTGCAGATGTCGGGTCCCGCTTGCCAAAAAGCGATCGCCGCATCGGAAGATGGCTCGACTTACACGAAGCCCACGTATCGCTCGCTCCTTTCCCCGCATGCGGATACGTTGAGCACAAGCACCATGACTGTCGGCATCGATGGCAAGATGCACTACTACCGCAAAGGCGGCGGCGCTTCCACCATTGCCCTTACGGCAACCATGAAAACGCAGCTGGGCATCAACGCGGACGATTTGGGAACCGCCGACGGCACCATCGCCCTGGCAGCAACCTATGACCTGTCCAAACTAAACGGTGCTGAAGAGAAGCTGAGCAAAGCGGAGAAGGCAACCTTCACGCTCACGCTGCAAAAGCGCAAGGATGACAAGGATGGCGGCTACGAACCTGTTTCAGGCATTGAGAACTACCTCTCCGTGCAGGAAAGCAGCAAGCTGGGAACGGGAACGGTGAGCGCCGACCGCAACAACATCGTGTTCACGGATACCGCTTCCAACGGCGTCCTTGCCACCCGTGACGACAGCAGCCCCATCCTCAGGCTCGGTTTCGTAGTGAAGGTGAACACCGACGTTGAGAAGGCGGAGCAGTTCTACGCCAACTACCGCCTGGTTATGACGGCGCATCTGTCCGGCAATGGCGTGGACGACACGCCCGTGAACGCTTCCGGATCGATTACCGGGTACCCCAACTCGGACTATGTGACCTACACCTTAACCAGGGTGAACATGAAAGGCATCGAGCACAACTAGGCCTAGCGCTCCTCATTCGCTTCTCGGGGCGCTGGCGTCTTTGGCCTTTCTGCGGTCTGGTCGATCGAAGATGTGAGTCCCCTGACATTTGACATAAAATAGCAAGTTACTCGGGCTTTTGGCTCTCAGTGATTTTGCAGAACGAACGGAGGTGACCCGCGATGGAGGAAGCGCGCGATTCCAGGCAGTTGCGCAAGCGCTTCAAGCGCATGCTGGCAACGCTTATCGTTGCTGCGCTCGCCACCGCGATGGTCACCTACGCGTGGTACATCTATCATGCCGATCGCCACATCACCGACGTGAAGATGGCCGCCGGAACGGGCGTGACCTTCCTCATCTCCGATTCATACGATGGCGAATACAAGTCCAGCGCCGGCCTTTCCTTTCAGGGGCTTTTGAACCCCGTTTCGACGGACAACATCCTGAACGGGTTCCAGAAAGCGGTGGGCTTCACGGGCGGGGACACGCAGGATTCGCTGTTGGCCACCTTCTTCGGGCCCGCCCAGCGTTCCGACTACTACGAAACCTCGCTGTACCTGGCCACCAGCTCGCTTTCCACCGACGTGTACCTGTCGGACATCCGCTTCGACGATATCGATCCGCAAAACCCCGTTTCCACCGCCCTTCGCGTGGGCCTGGTGGTGCACCAGCCTGGCGAAAACCAGCCTGTGGCAGGGCAATACGTGTTCGAGCTCACCCAGGCGCACAACCCCCAAGCAAGCTACAACACCAAGCAGGGCGAAGCGGGCCATGTCCTGGACAGCACCAAGACCGACGGTTCCACGGTCGCGTTCACGCCGCTCAACTCTACCAACTACTGCGAATATAACGAAGAAGAAGGCGTGGTCACCAAGCCCGGCACCAAGCTGGCAACGCTTCCCGCCGCCGCCGAGGGCGCAAACCGCAGCACGCCGGTGCAGGTTGACGTCTACGTGTGGCTGGAGGGCTGCGACGAGGACTGCACGAACAACCTGTGCGACACCAGCTTGGCGTCGCTTGCCCTGCATTTCGCGGGAAGCCGGGAATAGGGGGTGCGCATGGGTTCTCAGGGAAACAACGGACAAGCCAGATTGCGCGACGCGTTTTCCGCGCGCAAGCGGATGGTTGCGGCCGCCGCCTGGTTGGCGGTGCTGGCGCTGGTGCTGAGCGCTGCCACCTTCGCGTGGTTCTCCAATTCGCGTTTCACCAACGTCACGCCTGCGGCGCATACGGTAAGCGAAGATGGCTACGACCTGCTCATCTCCGCCAGCGAGCAAGGCCCCTTTGCCGAGCAATGCCAGCTGGCTTCCGCGGACAAAACCCTGTACCCGGTTTCCACGTCCGATCTTTCCGACTTTTGGCGCGCCACGTTCCAAAACGCCGCCGGGATCACCACCGACTATGCGAACTGCACGTCCGAGCTGGGCGAATACGCCCTTACGGGCACGTTCTACCTGAAGGGGTCCAGCTTGCCGCTTGCGGTGTACCTGTATCCCAGCCAGATGAGCGTCTCTGCCGATTCCCAGCTTCTGGCGGCGGCACGGGTGGGCTTCATCATCCAAAGTTCTGCGGGCACGCAAAGCTATATCTTCCGGTACGACGATCTGGGCGACACGTCCGGGGCGGCGCAGCAGCGCACCACCGCGCAAAGCGACGTGGTCGTCAGCGGGCAGGGTTCGTGGAGCTACGTCGCCGATCCGGCGCAGTCCGTTTCCGCGTACAGCATGGACGGTTCGGGCGATACGCCCACGGCGCGCTCCGGCGCCACGCCCTTGTTCACGCTGGGCGCCGATGAGGTGGCGAGCGTGCGCTACTTCGTGTATATGGAAGGCTGCGACGCCAACTGCATCGGCGAGGCGCAGTCCCAGGCCATTTCCCTGCAGTTCGCGTTCGCGGGCGCCAAGGCGTAAAGGAGGGGAGGCGGCATGAGCACGGGTTCCAGAACAACTAAATACCGGTTCGCCCAGGTCGGAGCGGTGTTCGCGTTGCTTGTGCTGGCGGCCGTGCTGGTTGCGGCAACCTATGCGTGGTTCACCAACAACACAAAGGTGAACACCGATTCGGTCTCGGTTCGCAGCGGCGACAGCAAGCTGGTGGTCGAGCTGGGCGATGCGTCCGCCGGCGGTTGGAGCAGCGAGGGCGACGTTGCGTTCTCGTCCAACAGCCCCAGCCCGCTCACGCTGTACCCGGTTTCCACGTTCGATTTGGAAGGCTTTGCGGAATGCTCGCGCACCGACGAGCAGGGCCGCGCCGTGAGCTTCAAGCAGGCTGAGGACGGCCAGCATTTCTACCACGGGTGGGTGGACATGCGCGCCAGCATCACCGGATCGGGCGCCTCGATGGCCTCGGGCGTGGTGAACCTGTACCTGGGGGACACGCTGGCTCCGGAAGGCGCCGACCCCGAGCTTCTGAAGGCAACGCGCGTGGGCTTGAAGCTTTCCCGCGACGGGCAGGTGCTGCAAAGCCGCTATTTCACGCTGGACGATTCGGCGGGTTCGCACCGCTCGGAGCATCCTGTAACCGCGCCTTCGCTTCCGGGATATTCCGACGGCATGCTGCTCGGTTGGCAAAACGGCGCGCTGGCCTGCGCAAATGATGACACTCAGGACTACACCGCCTATCTCATGGGTGCCGACGAGTCCGCCGCGCGCCCGCAAAACGCGCTGCTGGCCATGGACCTGGGGCAAACCTATCGGCTTGACGTGTACTACTACATAGAGGGCACCGACCAGGACAGCGCCGACTATCTGTACAACGACGCGGGCATCCTGCACGTGAACCTGTTCGCCGTGCTTGATGGGCAGGGGGTGTAAATGGACCAGGAAGGGAAGCGGGACCTGCGCCATCGCCTGGCGACCACGGTGCTGCTGGTGTTGTTCGCGCTGGTGGCCATCGCCATGGCGTCGTTTGCGTGGTTCTCCATCTCCGACCAGGCGAAAGCCCGCCAGCTGGCGCTTACCGCCAACGCTGGTAACGCCCTGCGTTTCGACCTGGACGCGCACGACAGCTTCGACCAGTATGTGAGCTCTCTGGGCTTCGATCAAATCTCCGCGCGCATTTCCTCGGAGCAGGGCACGGACATCGATTCCTCCAAGCTGCAGCCGGTGACCACCTCAGACGGGCAGAGCTTCACCTACGAGGACGGTTCGGAGGCGCAGGCGCGAACGGGCGCATATCTGGAGTTCACCCTGCACTTCATCAGCCACCAGGACATTATCGTGCGCCTTACCGGCGAGTCGGGCGGCAACGGGGAAGCGGGAACGGCGTTCTCCTCGAACGTGGATAGCTTGCCGCAGGCCATGCGCATGAGCTTCACGTGCGACGGGCAAACGTGGATTTACAACCCGAACATGGGCTCTGACGCCTCAACATCGGGAGGGGTGACAACCTTCGGCATCCCCACAGGGGGCTCGAGCGAGGCGGGGAACATGTTTAACCTGGTCGCAGAGACGGACAAACCCGCCGTCGTTCGGATTTGGTTGGAAGGAACCGACCCGAATTGCACTAATATTGTCAGGGGAGCCGATTACTCGGTCGCCATGCGATTCGAAGGCATCGAACAGCAGGAACAACAAGAGCAGCAAGATCAACGGTAGCGGGCACGTGCTACGCGCCGATGCATAGGAAAGGTCGAGATGAGTACGGTTAAAAAAGCTGCATCCATCGTGGTCAGCGTCATTATGTGGATCGTCATCCTGGTCGCGGCGTTGTTTGCGTTCACCACGCTTGCCACCAAAGACGACGGCAGCGTTTCCAGCCTTGCCGGGTTCACCCCGCTGACGGTCCAGTCCGAGTCCATGGCGCCCACGTTCGATGAGAACGACCTGATCTTCATCAAGCAGTGCGATCCGTCCACGCTGCAGGAGGGCGACATCGTCACGTTCCACACCATCATCGACAACCAGTACGCGCTCAACACCCACCGCATCGTCTCCATCAACCAGGTGGACGGGCTGAACAGCTACACCACCAAGGGCGACAACAACGAATTCGCCGACCAGCACGTCATCGCCGACGGCGACATCGTGGGCAAGTACGTGGGCAAGATCCCGTACATGGGCAAGGTCATCAGCTTCCTTTCCACCACTTGGGGCTTCCTTGCGGTGATCGTGTTGCCCATGCTGCTGTTCTTCATCTACCAGGTCTACCACCTGGTCATCGTGGGTATGAACCTCAAGCGCGCCATGGCCGAGGAGGATCGCATGAAGCGGGCGGAAGCCATCGTGGATGGTGAGGATTCCCAGGCTGCGGCAGCCGATCGCGCCAAAGCCGAGGCGGCGCGCGCAGAAGCGGAAGCGGCGCTCGAGGAAGCCAAGCGCTTGAAGGCCGAAGCGGAGGCCAAGCTGGCGTCCGCCGAATCGGCCCGAGGCGGCGATTCCGCCTCCGAATCCGGGTCCGCTCCCGGTTCCGAATCCGGGTCCGATCAGAAGTAAGCAACTGTTTGCGCGCGCCGGGCGTTCCCGGTGCGCGTTTCGCGTATGAGAAAGGGCGTGGCCCGTGAGTGAGTTTCTAAGCTTTGCCTGGGAACTGCTGTCGAAAGTGGTGTACAACGTCGTTGCGGTGTTCGCTTCGATCCTGAACCTGCTCGTCTTCGGATGGGTCGACTACTTCAACATCTTCCTTTCGTACTTCAAATCCTTTGACATACCCGGCAAGATCGGCGCGGTCGTCCTGTTCGCGCTGCTCGTGGCCATCCCCGTGCTTATCGCCATCATCCTGGTGCGCCGATGGAAGCTGCACGCCGACCTTAAGCGCGACAGCTCCGACAACAAGACGCTCTACCGCGAGATCGGGCGCCTGAACAAGCAGGTGCTCGACCTGATGGACGAGAAGAACAAGCTGCTCGCCCTGAAGGTGAACGCCATGGGCGGCACGCAGCGCATTCCCTACATGGGCGCTTCCGCCCTTACCGACGAGCACGTTCCCACCGTTGCCAATGTGCTCGGCAAGGCGTCTGCGGGCGGGGAAGGCGAAGTCGTTCCCGGCGTCGTTGCGGGCTCGGCGTCGCTTTCGCTCGATGGCGATTCGGTGTCCGGTGCCGCCGCTGCCATGGCCAAGGCCACGGTCGAGGCCAAGACGCTTGCCGAGGAGAAGGAGATCTCCCTGGCCAACCGCTTCCCCAAGCTCTCGCTCGTCGACCTGAAGTACCGCGACTGGCAGCCGCCCGTCTACGACGACGCCATCACCCTGGAGCATTTCGTGGAAGGCTACCGCGAGTTCGCCTGCAGCGAGCTGGGGCTGTACTACTCGCCCGAGATCGTGCGCCGCTACGTCGCCGGCATGGCCGCCAGCAAGCTGCTCATCTTGGAGGGCATCTCCGGTACCGGTAAAACGTCGCTGCCGTATTCGTTCAGCCGCTACGTGGACAACCCTGCCACCATCGTGTCGGTGCAGCCCTCGTTCCGCGACCGTACCGAGGTGCTCGGCTACTTCAACGAGTTCTCCAAGCGCTTCAACGAAACCGAGTTTTTGCGCGCCCTGTACGAAGCGGGTCTGCGCCAGGACCCGAGCTTCATCGTGCTTGACGAGATGAACCTGGCGCGCGTGGAATACTACTTCGCCGAGATCCTGTCGGTCCTTGAAATGCCCAGCCACGACGAGTGGGTGCTCGAGCTGGTCCCCACCGCGTGGGACGGCGACCCGAAGGGCCTTCACGACGGCAAGATCACCCTTCCCGACAGCCTGTGGTTCGTGGGCACCGCCAACAACGACGACTCCACGTTCACCATCACCGACAAGGTGTACGACCGCGCCATCCCCATCGAGCTCAACGAGCGCGCCGACGCGTTCGAGTGCCCGCACCACGAGCGCGTGCACGTCACCAGCGAGCACCTTCAGTACCTGTTCCAGAAGGCGAAGGTGGAGCACGTCATCTCCGAGGACGTGCTGGAGAAGATGCACAAGCTGGACCAGTACCTGCAGACGCGTTTCCGCCTGGCGTTCGGCAACCGCATCATCAAGCAGATGTACGACTTCATCCCCGTGTACGTGGCGTGCGGCGGCACCGAGCTGGGCGGCATGGACTACATCATCGCGCGCAAGGTGCTGAAGAAGTTCGAATCCATGAACGTCAGCTTCGTGCGCGACGAGATGACCGGCCTTATCGACTACATCGAGAAGACCTTCGGTGAGGGCGGCCTGCCCGACAGCGTTTCGTACTTGCTGCGAATCCAGAACATGTACTAGGAATCGGCCCGGGCGCCCGCGGAGGCGCTCGGGCGTGTTTGCTTGCGGGGTATGTAGATGTCAGACACCATTCAAGACCTGTACGGCAGCTTTGCCGAGCAGATGGAGCCCATCCAGGAAGACGATCGGTATTTCCGCTATCTCTTCGAGCTGGCGAAGGCTTCCGATACCACCATCGATCAACAGCGCGAAGAGCTGGTCAAGGTCGTCGATGAGGAGTGGATCTCGGTGATCGAGGATTCGCTTGACGCCATCAACAGCATCATCGAGAAGCCGCGGCGCTTCATCACCACCGAGGAAGAGGTGGTGCCGGTTTCGCTGGCCAAGAAGATCTCGGCCGACAGCGTGCGGCATCTCAGCCAGAACACGCAGTTCCTGGCGCCTTCCGACGACGGGGGCGTGCACCCCACCAAGATCTTGAACGTGAACATGGCCGAAACCTACGACCTGTACGAGAACCGTTTCGTATACCACCTGATCCAGCGCCTGCTCACCTTCGTGGATAAGCGCACGGACGTGATCTTCTGGTCCACGGGCAACGAGATCCGCAATCGCTTCACCATGCGCAGCAAGATCGGCGACGCGTACGAGGAGATCGAGTACAACGTCGAGATGACGGTGAAGGACCGTCAGAACTTCGCGGAGAACGACGCCGACAACATGGACACCTTCATGCGCATCGACCGCGTGCGCCGCCTGGTCATGGCGCTGCGCGGCAGCTCGTTTTGCCAAATCATGAAGGGGTGCTCGGCGGTGCGCAGCCCCATCCAGCGCACCAACTTGATCATGAAGGACCCGAATTACCGCAAGTGCTTCCAGCTGTGGCAGTTCATGGAACGCTATGACAAGGTCGGCTACAGCATCCAGGTGAAGGACTCCGCGCTGGCGTTCGACGATGAGTACATGGCGCAGATGTACACCAACCTCATCAACAACTACGCGGTGTTCAAAAGCCTTGTCTCCGACGAGCGCAACCTCACCGAGCTTGCCAGCGAGCAGCGCGAGCCGGTGGAGCCGAAGTTCGTGAAGGAGATCAAGGAAGAGATAGTAGACAGCTGCGACATCCCCGATGTGGAGGTGCGCAAGGTTTTCGTCGAGGAAGTCACCCAGGCGCAACTTGATGCGGAAGCGGCGCTGGAAGAGCAGCGGGGGAAGAACGAGGACCTGCAGGGTGCGTTGAAGTCGCTCAAGGTGGAGGTTCACGCGCTTCGCGATGAGCGCGATGACCTTGCCGATGAGGTCGACCAGCTCAAGCAGCGGGAAACCGCGTTGACGCAGCGCGCGCAGCTTGCCGAGGCGGAGCTGGACGAACTGCGCGATTCGCTGGAAGACGCCGAAGCGGGCAAGCGCGCCGCCGAGCAGGACGCGGCCCAGGCGCGTTCGGACGCCCAGGCGGAGGTCGAGCGCATGCGCGAGGAGACGGCGGCGGAGGTCCGTGGCGCCTTTGACGACGCAGCCGCCAAGGTTGCGGTGGCGAAGGTCGAGGCGGACCAGGCGATAGCCGCTGCGAAAGCCGGGGCCGCTTCCGCGGTGGAGATGGCGAAGGCGGAGGCGGCCGCGAAGGTGGAGGCGTCGCGGGTTGAGGCTGATGAGGCTGTTGAGGCTGCGCAGGCAGAGGCGGCGTCCATGGTTGAGGCCGCGAAGGCCGAGGCTGATGAGGCAGGGCAGCGCCACGCCCAGGAGCTGGCGCAAGCGAAGCAGGACTTCGAGCAGCGCTTGGCCCAGCTGAACGCCCGCTTGGAGCAATCGGAGCGCGCAAGGGTCCGCGCGGAAAAGCGCGCCGAGGGCAACAAGCTCTCGAACTACCTGCGCGCCCGCCTGCGCGGCGAGGACGTGCCCGCCGAGCCCGGCGATGCTTCCGACGCCGGCGGCTCCGCTTCCGGTGACGCTCAGGCTGCCGGTCGTGCTTCTTTCAATGAGGTGGACGCACCGTCCGGAGGTGGCCGCAGATAATGAAACACATCCTTCGCGTTGTCAACGTGCTGGCGGCGGTGGTCATCGCGCTGGCGCTGTTGGTGCTGCTGCGTACGGTGTTCACACCGGCGGGCGAGGTGCCGACGCTTGGCGGCTACAGCTTCATGCGCACGCTCACCGGCTCCATGGAGCCCGCCATTCCCGTCCACTCGTTCCTGATCACGCAGGACGTCGACCCCGAGACCCTGCAGGAGGGCGATATCATCACGTTCCGCTCGACGGAACAGAACCTGGAAGGCGCGCTCAACACGCATCGCATCACCAGCGTGTACGAGGAGAACGGCCAGCTCATGTTCCGCACCAAAGGCGATGCCAACGCCGTTGAGGACTCCGAGCCGGTCGCCGCGGTGAACGTGGTGGGCAAGGTGGTGTTCGTGTCGGCGGCGCTGGGAACCGTGGTCTCGCTGTTCGCGAACCCGTTGGTGTTCTTGCTGCTGGTCGTGGTGCCGTTGGTGCTGCTGCTGGGCTTCGAGCTTGCCAACCTGGTGAAGTCCACCAAGGAGGTGGCGCGCGCCGAGGACGAGGCCGCCCTTCGCGCCGCCGTGGAACAGGTTCGCCGCAAACGCGACGCCGAGAAGGCGGAAGCCGAGCAGGCAGACGCCGACAAGCCCGAGGATTCTCCCAAGGGCGAATAGCCCAGGTTCTTCGCCGCCTGAACTGTTACGCCCGCGTTGCTCGGGCCGGTGCGCTTCAGCGGCACGCCGGTCGGAACGCGAATGGCGCGGACGCTTCCGCATCGCATCGGTCTGTAACCGAAATGCCTACTATGTCTAGAGACAACCGTGATAAGATGGGGCAAGACTTATAGGCGCTCACAGACGAGAGAGCGAGGCATCATGCTGGATAAGGATCAATTGAACGACATCGTTGCAGGCATCGCGAAAAACTACAGCGAGCGCGAGGAGATCTTCTTCACCGACCCGAACAAGCATTTCCCGAACAAGCTTGCCATCGTGAACATCGTGAAGGACCTGCGCCGCGTCATTTTCCCGCGTTACTTCGGCGACGAAACGCCCACGGGCATCAACCCCGAGTACTTCATCGGCGAAACGCTCATCCGCATCGAGGATTCGCTGCGCCGCGAGCTGCGCGAGGCGCTGCTGTTCCGCGGCAGGCTGGCAACCGAAGAGCTGGACGAGCGCGTCGACCAGATTTGCGCCACGTTCTTCAGCCGCCTGCCTGAGATCCAGCGCATCCTGCTGACCGACGTGCAGGCCGCCTTCGACGGCGACCCGGCCGCCCAGAGCAAGGAAGAGATCATCTTCAGCTACCCGGGCTTCTTCGCCATCTTCGTGTACCGCATCGCGCACGAGCTGTACGTGCAGGACGTGCCGCTCATCCCGCGCATCATGTCCGAGTACGCCCACGGCCGCACGGGCGTCGACATCAACTCCGGCGCCACGATCGGCGAGTACTTCTTCATCGACCATGCAACCGGCGTCGTCATCGGCGAGACCACCACGATCGGCAACCACGTGAAGGTCTACCAGGGTGTCACGCTGGGCGCCCTGTCCACGCGCGCCGGCCAGGCGCTCTCCGGCGTCAAGCGCCATCCCACCATCGAGGACGACGTCACCATCTACAGC
>NZ_CAKTYH010000009.1 GCF_934632265.1 uncultured Senegalimassilia sp. | reverse complement strand
ATTGAATAATACGCGCACCCCCGGGCCGTGTCCAGAACTATTTTGCCTTTGGCGTCATCTTCACATTCTGCACACATATGGGGCTCGGAAGGGCTCGCATCCTCTTTTTGGCTTTCCGCGTTCCTGGGATGTCTCTATATATAGAAGGGCCGCGGCGCGAGGCGCGCGGGCGGGACGCGGCGCCCGGGTCGGGACGCGAGGCGCCGCGCGGGATAGCGGAGACCGCGAAGCCCGGGGCCGGGTGCGCCGCACGAGGCGAGGCATGATGCGCCGCGCTTCATCATCAAGCCGCTGCGGCGGAGACGCGTGGCGGTGCAGTCCGACAAGCGAGGCGACTTGGCGTTGCCCATCTTCGTTGGTGAATGGCTCTGTGCTCAATACAGGATAATTACCGATTCGCCAATGTAGCGTATTCCCGCATCGGAAGCAGGCGATCGTGTTATCGACTTCGAACCCCTTTTGAAGACATGCGAGATAACTTCTAAACCGCTTTCCCGCGCTTTGCCTATCGGCCCGTTGACGACGCGGACGGCAAGCTCCTGAAAAAGAAGAGGCCCGCGAGAAGGGGGCTCGCGGGCCATGGAGGAGATTGGAAGCAACGCTTAGTGAGGGGGAATCGCCGGCGCGATTTGGGGATGCGCTTGACCGGAGGGGGTTGGCCATTCGGCGATGCGAGCTTCCGCGGATATGCTATCGATTGTCAACGCTCCATCTTTCCTGCCGTACGAGCGCAAGCCGCAAACAGTTGGCGAAACGGCCCCGGATGAAATCGCGTTCCAGCCAAGGCCAAGGTGCGGCTTCGCTTCCGACAACATGGATAGTACGCCGCCTCCGATGGCCGCGCGCCACCCTTAGGTGGTTATTTTCGACTTCCGACAGGGTTCCCCCCGCTTACCCGAAAAGGGTGTCTGAGGTATTTCCGCTGGTCAAGTTGTTATGCTTCTTTTCTTGGGGCGCAAGCTCATTGTTAACCGCGTATGCTACCATTCCCGTGAGAGAAGGGGCGAAATGAAAACCGCAGCATCAGCGAAACCGGGGTCGCACCCCGAATCAGCCAAGCATAACCCGCACATTGCCAGCAAAATGGTCGCGTTTGCATCCACGGGCATTGCGTGCCCGCTGGCATGGGGCTTCCTTATCAACGCATTCGGAGGAGTAAGCCCCTCCGCCCAGCTTCCCTGGACGTTTTCCTATCTGCTGCTTGCGGTAGCAGTCTTAGTTTTTGCTGCCATCTCACGCAAAGCGCCAGCGTTTTTCGGCTCCGGCATTTCCGCAGCGGTTGTCGGTACGCTCGGCGCGCTAGGGGCACTGCTGCTTGCGCTTACGCTTACCGCGACCCCTTCGATTCCGCTCCAATCTGCCGCCATGGCCCTGTGCGCATGCGTTCTCGGCTGGCTCTACCTGCAATGGGGAACGTTTTATGCGAAGCTCGATTTGCGCCACGCGGTGATTTACCTGCTGCTGGCGAATATCGGGGGATCGGCGCTGAAGGCGATCACGCACTTCCTCCCTGTCGAGGCGCAATGCGTGTTCGCTATGCTGCTGCCCATCGCCTCGGTGTGGATGTGCCGCGTCGCAGTTGCCGGCATTGAGGGCGCAAGCCTGGAGAAGACGGTTATCCGCTTCGACTCCCATAATATGCGAGGGCTGTGGAAGGTCGCCGTGACCATTGCCGCGTTCAGCTTCGTGACCGCGTTCCTGGTGAGCCGATTCTCGGGAAATCAGTCCCAAGTGCCCCCTGTTGACTTTTTGCTTGGGCGTCTGCTGGAAATGGTTATCTCGGGCATCGTGCTGTATGTGGTGGTGAAGCTGAACAAGCCGTTTAACTTCTCGCAATTGTGGCGCATCGCCCTTTTGGTGCTGGCGCTTGATATGCTCAGCCAGACCATGTTCCCTGAGATCACCGTGCTGCGATGCGTGGAAAGCAGCGCTTGGGACCTTATCGTGCTATTCGCCTGGCTAACCTTGTCCGACGTGGCGCAGCATTCGAAGCTTCCCGCCCCGTGGGTATTCGGCATCGGCTGGGCCTGCTATACGGCGCCGTTCGCCATCGGATCGATGATGTCCCCTGCGTATTCGGGCGGCGAGCACGACGCCATGATCGTGGTCTCATTGATGTTCGTGCTGTTGCTGGTGTCGTCTTTCTGCCTGGAGATGCGCGACCAGGATACGAAGTGGCTGTTTGCGGAATTGCGCGGCGAACCGGTAAGCGCGCCGGCGGATTATCGCAGCCTTGAGGAGCGCTGCGAGGAGGTCGGCAAGCAGCACAAGCTGACGCCGCGCGAGCTGGAGATCATGCAGCTGCTATGCAAGGGACGCACGAAGGCGTATATCGCCGAGACGCTGTACCTGACCGAGAACACCGTGAAGGGTCATACGAAGCATATCTACTCGAAGCTTGATGTGCACAGCAAGCAGGAGCTGCTTGACCTGGTTGAACGCTAAGCCCTGCGCCATTGACGCGACCAAGAGGCCGATGGCGCGAAGCGCCGACCTTGCATATAAACGAAGGGCGCCTGCCGAGATGAAACTCGGCAGGCGCCCTTTTTCGTTATGCGATTGCAGCTGCGCCGCGATAACCGCAATGCACGGCCGCTCGGCTAGTCGACCGGTACGGCATCAAGCTCCAACGGCGGCTCGACGCGGCATACGTACTCGTCGGTTGCCTCGTCGATGTCGATGAGCACATGGCTGCGATCGGGCAGCTTGCCCTCGACGATCTTCTGCGCGATGCGATCGACGATCTCGCGCTGCACCAAACGCTTGCAGGGACGAGCGCCGTACACCGGATCGAAGCCGTCGATGGACAGATGATCCATAGCGGCGGGCGTGACGTCGAGCGTGACGCGACGATCGGCCAGACGCTGCCGCACGTCGTTGAGCTGCAGCTCGACGATGGGCTCCATGTTGGCGATGGACAGCGCGTGGAACGTGATGACCTCATCGATACGGTTGAGGAACTCGGGACGGAAGGTGTTGCGCAGCGCGTCGTTGATCTTGTTGGACAGCTCCGCCAAGCTCTTCGCCGCCGTTTCCACATCGCCCTTCATGACGTTTTCCATGACGTCGCCCATGGTCTCCTTCTGGGCATTCGCGCTTTCGTATTCGCGGATGGCCTGGGAGCCGATGTTGCTGGTCATGATGATGATGACGTTCTTGAACGACACCAAGCGACCCTGACCGTCCGTCAAGCGGCCGTCATCGAGCACCTGCAGCAAGATGTTGAAGACGTCGGGGTGGGCCTTCTCCACCTCATCGAGCAGGATGACGCTGTACGGACGACGACGCACGGCTTCGGTGAGCTGGCCACCCTCGTCGTAGCCGACGTATCCCGGAGGGGCGCCGATCAGGCGCTGCACGCTGAACTTCTCCATGTACTCGGACATGTCGATGCGCACCATGGCCTTCTCGCTGTCGAACAGGTATTCCGCCAGCGCCTTCGCCAGCTCGGTCTTACCCACGCCGGTGGGACCGAGGAACAGGAAGCTGCCAATGGGCTTGTTCGGGTCGGACAGGCCCGCACGGTTGCGGCGGATGGCGCCGGCGACCGCCGAGACCGCTTCGTCCTGGCCGATGACGCGCTCATGCAGCTTGTCCTCGAGGTCGACGAGCTTCTCCATCTCGCCCTGCATCATCTTGGACACGGGGATGCCGGTCCAGGTGGACACCACCTCGGCGATTTCCTCCTGCGACACCTCCTCCTTAAGGATGGCACCGTCTTCCTGCTTGTCGTTCAGGGCCTGTTCGGCCTGCTCCAGCTTGCGCTGCAGCTCGGGGATGCGGCCGTAGCGGATCTCGGAGGCCTTCACCAGATCGCCTTCGCGGGTTGCGCGCTCCTCTTCGGTTTGCGCAGCTTCAAGGTCGGCCTTGAGCGTTTGGACGTCCTCGATGACGTCCTTCTCGTTCTGCCACTCGGCCTTGCGCTTCGACAGGGCGTCCTGAGCGTCGGCGATTTCCTTGCGCAGGTGCTCAAGGCGTTCGCGGCTGACTTCGTCCGTCTCCTTCATAAGCGCCTGCTCCTCGATCTGCATCTGGGTGAGCTTGCGCTCCGCCAGATCGACCTCTTCGGGCATGCTGTCGATCTCGATGCGCAGGCGGCTGGCCGCCTCGTCCATGAGGTCGATGGCCTTGTCGGGCAGGAAGCGGTCGGAGATGTAGCGGTTCGACAGCTCGGCGCAGGCGACGATGGCGGCGTCGGTGATGCGCACGCCGTGATGGATCTCGTACTTCTCCTTCAAGCCGCGAAGGATGGCGATAGTGTCCTCGACCGTGGGCTCGCTGACCATGACCGTCTGGAAACGGCGCTCCAGAGCGGCATCCTTTTCGATGTACTTGCGGTACTCGTCGAGCGTGGTTGCGCCGATGGCATGAAGCTCGCCACGCGCCAGGGCCGGCTTGAGCATGTTGCCCGCATCCATGGAGCTATCGCCCGTGGAACCGGCGCCGACGATGGTGTGCAACTCGTCAATGAACAGGATGATCTGGCCGTTCGACTCCTTGACCTCGCGCAGAACCGCCTTCAAGCGGTCCTCGAACTCGCCGCGGTACTTAGCGCCCGCGACCATGGCGCCCAGGTCGAGCGCGATGACATCGTGGTCCTTCAAGCCGGACGGGACATCGCCGGCGACGATGCGCTGCGCCAGGCCTTCGACGATGGCGGTTTTGCCGACACCGGGCTCGCCGATGAGCACCGGGTTGTTCTTCGTGCGGCGGCTAAGCACCTGGATGGTACGGCGGATCTCCTCGGAACGGCCGATGACCGGGTCGAGCTTGCCCTCGCGCGCCTTCTGCGTAAGGTTCTGGCCGTACTGGTTCAAAGCGTCGAGTTCAGGCTTGCTCTGCTGATCGGTAACGCGGGTGGAACCGCGCAGGGAGCTATACGCCTCCTCGACGGTTTTGCCCGTGATGCCGAGGCCGTTGAGCACGCGACCGGCGTCGCCCTTGTCCTGAGCCAAGGCGATGAGCAGGTGCTCGGTGGTCGCATAGCTGTCACCCATGCGCTCCGCCGCCTTCACGGCGTTGTCGATGACCTTCATGAGGTTGTTGCTGGGCATAGCCATGGGCATGGTGGAGCCGCTGGCCTTCGGCATGGCGGCGATGGCGGCGTCGACGTTTTGCGACAGCTGCGCCGGGTCGGCGCCGATGCGCTTGATGATGGCGGACAGGTTGTTTTCCGATGCATCCAGCATGGCCTTGAGCAAGTGGATGGGCTCGATGGTGCTGGATTGCGCATCGCCGGCAACGCCCATCGAAGCCTGGAAGGCCTCCTGAGCAGTGACGGCAAGTTTATCTAATCTCATGCGAACCTCCTTTGAATGGGTTCAACGCATTTGTTTACAAAAGCGAGCTGGGACGGCGGACGACGATCGCCGTGGGCGACTGCACGAGGGAGTTCACGCTTTCGCGCGTTTCCAGCTCATGCACGCGATCGGCAAGGCGGCGAACCCGTTTGTGCAGGTCGTCGATTTCCTGATCGCGATCGACCAAGCGGCCTTGCAGGTCGAGGATGCGGATAACGCCGGCAAGGTTGATGCCCTCGCCGGTGAGCTCGTTGATAAGGGACAGGCGCTCGATATCCGCCTGCGAGTACATGCGGGTGTTGCCGCTGGTGCGCTGGGGCGTAACCAGGCCCTTCTGCTCGTACGCTCGAAGAGTTTGAGGATGCACGCCCGCCAGCTCGGCGGCTACGCCGATCATGTACAGGGGCCGGTTGCGATCGTTCCATTCGGGCATGTCTACCAGCTCCTTACGTCATCGGGCGACGCCTCCAAAAACGCCTCCATAGCCTTTTGCTGCTGCGGGTTCATGGACCGGGGAACCTGCACCTTGATGGTGATCTTCAGATCGCCGTTACCGGAACCCTTCACCTTTGGCGCGCCTTTGCCGCGAACCGACATGACCGTTTGGTCCTGCGTTCCGGCAGGCACCTTCACGCGCACCTTCGTGCCGTCGGGTGCAGGGACGACCACGCTGGCGCCCAATGCGGCTTCCGCCACGTTGACAGGTACATCGATGAGCACATCCGCGCCATCCCGCTTGAAATACGGATGGTCCTGGATGCGGGTGGTGACCAGCAGATCGCCGGCCTCACCGCCCGATTCGCCAGGCGCGCCCTTGCCACGGAAGCGCAGACGTCCGCCGTCGACGGCGCCCGCAGGAACCTTGACGGTAAGCGTTTCCGCGTCGGCGCGACCGGGTACGCGAACGGTAACGCGCTTCTCCGTGCCGGAAAACGCCTCTTCGAACGTAACGTTCAGCGTGACGTTCATATCCTGGCCCTTACGCGGGCGAGGCTGGCGACCCCCGAAGCCGCTGGCGCCGGCACCGTTGAAATCCCAATTCGAGCCGAATGCGCCCTCACCGCGGCGGATGCTTTCGAGGATATCGGCCCAGCTGCCGAAACCGCCGGCACCGGCGCCGCCGAAGATGTCGTCGACGTTTACGGATCCGCCGCCCCATCCTCGGGGAATCTGGTTCTCGTTCGCCGTGCCGTATTGGTCGTACAGCTTGCGCTTCTTATCGTCTGACAAGACCTCGTAGGCTTCGTTGATCTCCTTGAACTTGGCCTCGCTACCGCCCGCATCGGGGTGGTATTTGCGCGCTAGCTTGCGGAACGCCTTCTTGACCTCGTCGGTGGTCGCCGTGCGCGGAACGCCCAGCGTTTTGTAGTAATCCGGAGTAGCCGGCATGCGCTCCACCTTCCTTTCTTAAGTAAGCACGAGGGCGGACCATACCGCCCGCCCTCGCAAAAGCTATCTATTCGTCTTCGCTCTCGGGCTTGGGCCTCTTCGGGCCGCCCGTGGTGACGGTGACCATTGCGGCTCGGAGAACCTTCGTTCCCATCTTGTAGCCCTTCTGGTACACCTCATGCACCGTCTCATCCGGAACGGAGGCATCGTCGACCGTGGCGACCGCCTGGCACTCAAGCGCGTCGAAAGCCTGGCCGGCAGGATCGATGACCTGCACGCCGCCGGTTTCCAGCACATTCACGAACTTGCTGTGCACGGCCTTCACGCCGTCGATCAAACCGGCTTCGCCGTTCTTCTCAGCGTAGTCGATGGTGCGCTCGAAGTCGTCGATGACGGGCAGGAGCTTCTCGACCAGCTTCTCGCCGGCACGAAGGCGCTCTTGCTCGCGCTGCTCGGCCGTGCGACGGCGATACGTATCCCACTCGGCGTGCAGGCGCAGATATTTGTCCTGCCAGTCCTTCGCCTCTGCCTGGGCCTTCTCCACCAGCTCGTCGTTGGTGGGAGCCTCTTCAGCCTGGCCCTCGAGCACCTCCTCGGCCTCCGCGACCGCATCGGATGCGGCGTCGGCCGCCTCGGAGGTGGCGCCACCCTGCTGGGCGGCGCCACCCTGCTGGGCGGCGCCTTCCTGCTTCGCTTCGGACGCTTCGTCCTGAATGGGAATCTGGGTGCCCTGATCCTGCGTTGCGCGCTCAGGCTCGGGCGTGCTCTGCATCGTCATGGCGCTTACTTCCCTTCTTTGTCGTCGACGACCTCGTAGTCGGCCTCGATGGGGCCGTCATCGGACTGAGCGCCCGCTGCCGCGCCGGCCGCCTGATCGGCGCCCTGCTGGCTGTATGCGACCTCGGCCAGCTTATAGCCTGCCTGCTGCAGCTTCTCGGTAGCAGCCTTGATGGCCTCGATGTCGGAGCCGGCCAGAGCCGTCTTCGCCTCGTTGATGGCCTCCTCGGCGGCGGACTTGGAGTCCGCGGGCACCTTGTCGCCCAGCTCGTTCAGGGTCTGCTCGGTGGCGTTGACCAGCGCATCGCAGTTGTTGCGGGTCTCGACCTCTTCCTTGTGCTTCTTGTCCTCCTCGGCATGGGCCTCGGCGTCCTTGACCATGCGGTCGACTTCCTCGTCGTTCAGAGCCGTGGAGCCGCTGATGGTGATCTGCTGCTGCTTGCCGGTGCCCAGGTCCTTGGCGGACACGTTCACGATGCCGTTGGCGTCGATGTCGAACGTGACCTCGATCTGCGGCACGCCGCGACGGGCAGCCGGGATGCCGGTCAGCTGGAACTTGCCCAGCGTCTTGTTGTCCTTGGCCATCTGACGCTCGCCCTGAAGCACGTGGATCTCAACGGAGGTCTGGTTGTCGGCCGCCGTGGAGTACACCTCGGTCTTGCGGGTGGGGATGGTGGTGTTGCGGTCGATCATTTTCGTCATGATGCCGCCCATGGTCTCCACGCCCAGGGACAGGGGCGTGACGTCGAGCAGCAGGATGCCCTCGACGTCGCCGGCGAGCACGCCGCCCTGAACGGCAGCGCCCATGGCGACGACCTCATCGGGGTTCACGGACATGTTCGGCTGCTTGCCGGTCATGCGCTTCACCAGCTCCTGCACGGCGGGCATACGGGTGGAGCCGCCGACGAGGATGACCTCGTCGATCTCGCCCTGGGACATGCCGGCGTCGCTCAGCGCCTGCTCGACGGGCTTGCGGCAACGATCCAGAAGGTCCTTGGTGATGGACTCGAACTCGGCGCGGGTAAGCGTGTAGTCAAGGTGCTTCGGGCCGGTGGCGTCAGCGGTGATGAACGGCAGGTTGATGTTGGCCTGCGTGGTGCTGGACAGCTCCATCTTGGCCTTCTCGGCAGCCTCCTTCAGGCGCTGCAGGGCCATCTTGTCCTTGCGCAGGTCGATGCCGCCGTTGTCCTTGGCGAACTTGTCGGCCAGCCAATCGATGACGCGGTGATCCCAGTCGTCGCCGCCCAGCTGGTTGTCGCCGGCGGTGGCGGCAACCTCGAAGACGCCGTCGCCGAGCTCCAGGATGGACACGTCGAACGTGCCGCCGCCCAGGTCGAACACGAGGATCTTCTCGTCCTTGTTCGTCTTGTCGAGGCCATAAGCCAGAGCAGCTGCCGTAGGCTCGTTGATGATGCGCAGGACCTCGAGGCCGGCGATCTTGCCAGCGTCCTTGGTGGCCTGACGCTGAGCGTCGTTAAAGTATGCCGGGACGGTGATGACGGCCTGCGTGATGGGCGAGCCGACCTGCTTCTCAGCATCGTTCTTCAGCTTCTGCAGGACCATTGCGGAGATTTCCTCGGGCGTGTAGTCCTTGCCGTCGATATCGACGACGGTGCGGCCGTCCTTGCCGGCCTGCACCTTGTAGCTGACCTTCGCCTGCTCTGCCTGGGTTTCGGCGAAGGAACGGCCGATGAAGCGCTTGACGGAGGAGACGGTGTTCTCGGGGTTGGTGACGGCCTGGTTCTTAGCAGCCTTGCCGACCACGCGCTCGCCGTCCTTGCGGAAACCCTCGACGGACGGGGTGGTGCGGTCGCCCTCGGCGTTCACGAGGATCTCGGGCTCGGAGCCCTCCATGACGGCCATGGCGGAATTGGTGGTGCCAAGGTCGATGCCCAGAATCTTGCTCATATGATTGCTTCCTCTCACTTGGAGTTATGTAACCGAAATCAGGTACTGCGGCTAGGCTCTGAGGGCTTAGCCTTTTTCCAACGATTCGTACTATAAAATCTAAGTCTGGGCATGTCAAGTTATTTGCGAAATATAACGTTACGTTTTGTCAACACCAAAATGTCAAATAGATTGAGATTTTGCTATCAAGTATTTGAACTGGGGAAACAGGGGTTGTTTTCGGAGAATGGCGCCCACGCAGGCACCAAATCTAGGCTTATCTGCGGGCGCGATACGACTTTCAAGATCTCAGTCGCTACGCAATAGGTTCTAGACGGGCATTTGGCGCAAGGCCCCGCACCCGCTCAAACGCCAGCATTAGCGGCACCTTCCCTTTCGCAACTCCGCCCTTGACCTCTGCATCCCCAAATCGCGAAAGCCTCGCCCTAGGACCGACCTGAACGCTACCGCACCATATACGCAACGAGGCCCGTGCCTATATATAGGCACGGGCCTCGTTAAACGCGATCAACGACAGAGATTACTCTTCGACGACCTCGGGGATGGCGCCCATGGGGCACTCCTCGACGCAGTCGCCGCAAGCGATGCAGTTCTCCTCGTTCACAGCCTCGACAACGCCACCGTTGACCTCCAGGACCTCCTGCGGGCAGGCGTCAACGCAAATGCCGCAGCCGATGCACTCGTCAGCCACAATAACCGGATGTGCCATGGTAACTCCTTCTCGTCTATAAGCCCCGGCGAAATGCTACCGGGTCATACCCCAATTAAGCAATGCAGGCACAATACCACTACTGCCGATGATTGCAATACGAATCAGGAAAATACCCGGGGAGCGGTTATGACGGCGCTTTCGCAACGACGTTCCAGACATGCCATGACCGGCTTGGCGCCGAATCCACCTGCCGAGCACGCAAAAAAGCCCCGCTTCCCGAGAAGGAGCGGGGCCAACGGGCCATTGCCGTTCGGTCGCGGTTAGCAGATGCGCGGCAGCTGCTCGCCCACCAGCATATCCAGGATGCGCGTGCCGCCGAAGGCCGTGCGCAAGAACACCTTCGAGCCGCGCTCGGGCTGCGCTTCGGACACTTCGCCGATGATGGCGGCATCAGCGCCGTACTTGTTCGCGCGCATGGCCGCAAGCGCCGCGTCGGCGTCCTCGGGGGCGACGACGCACACCATCTTGCCCTCGTTCGCCACCTGTAAAACATCGTATCCGAGCATGTCGCACGCACCCTGCACGGCAGGTTTCACGGGAACGGCGTCCTCCTCGACCGTGATGTCGGCGCCGGACTGCGACGCCAGCTCGTTGAGCGTGGAAGCAAGGCCGCCGCGCGTGGGGTCGCGGAAGCAGCGCGTGCCCGGTGCCGCCGCGAGCACCTCGGCGATGAGGTGGTTCAGGGGTGCCGCATCGCTTTGCAGGTCGGCTTTGAACGACAGCGACTCGCGGCAACTCATGATGGTGATGCCGTGATCGCCCAGCGTACCGCTGACCAGCACCTTGTCGCCCGGTTTGCATTGCGCTCCGCCCAGGTTCACGCCCTCGCGCAGCGTGCCGATGCCCGCGGTGTTGATGTACACGCCGTCGCCATGGCCTCGATTGACCACCTTGGTGTCACCCGTGACCAGGTGCACGCCGGCTTCCTTCGCCACCTCGGCCATGCTGGCGCAAATGCGCTTGAGGTCCTCGATAGGGAAACCCTCTTCCAGCACGAAACCGCAGCTCAGGTAGCGCGGGGTGGCACCGCTTGTGGCAACATCGTTCACCGTGCCGCATACGGCAAGACGGCCGATATCGCCGCCCGGGAAGAAATGCGGCGTGACCACGAAGCTATCCGTGGAAAACGCCAGGCGCTCGCCTTGCGCCGGAGCGGGCAGCACCGCCGCATCATCGCCGCGCAAAAGCTCCTCGCCTGCATACGCGGCGAAGAACACCTCGTCGATGATACGCTTCATCATGGTGCCGCCGCTGCCATGGCCGAGCATGACCGCAGTATCCATTGCATTGCTCCTTATATATGTGAACGGCCGCACGGCGTTCGATCCGCACGGCCGATGTCGTTTAATCGTGTTCGTGGTGGTGCTCGGCGACGGTGAGCACAAGCTTGCCGTTTTGCACGCCCTTGGTTCCAAGGATGAGGTTCGCGATGCTCTGAACCAGCTCCGTATGGCCTCGCAGCACGATGACCTCCAAGCACATATGCTCATCCAGATGCACGTGCATAGACGACACGATGTTGCCGAAGTACTCGTGCTGGATGGCGTGTAGCTTTTCCTGCAGGTCGTTTGCATGGTGGTCGAACACGATGGTAAGCGACCCCGCAACCTCGACGCCGGGCATCGAGCACTCGTCTTCCACCAGCGCATCGCGAACAAGGTCTCGAACCACTTCGCTGCGGTTCTTCGCCAGCCCTCGCCGCGCCACCAGACGATCGAAGCTCACCAGCAGGTCCTCGGGCATGGCGACCGAGAACCTCATCAGGTCGTTCGCCATAACCGGCTACACCAATTCCACCGTAACGCCGCCGGCAGCCTCGGCGTCGTCTTCCAGCGCATCCTTCGCCTCGTCGAGCAAGGCGCGCACGTCATCGATGAGCGCCTGAGCCTCGTGCAGCTTCTTGGAAACGTTCTCGTAGCCGGCGTCGCCCGCCTTGTGGCCCAGCGTATGGGCCCAGCGGCGCTCAAGCTTCAAATGGTCGTCGATCTGCTCGATCATCATCTCGAATTGACCGGTGTTGATGCCGTTAGTGCACATAACGTCCTCCTTCGTTTCCGCGACGATGCCCTTAGCATCGTTCGCAGCTGCTTTCGTTCTTGGTATGATTCGGTTATACGGCGAACGCGTTTCAAGGGCAAGAGCGGGTGTGAAAAAAACCATGAGCGGTAACAAATATGAGGTCGCATTGGACGAAACCTGGGAACTGTTCGGCCCATATATGAGCGGATCCCATGCCGGGCTCTGCTGCGTCATCAGCTCCGAACCGCTTTCGGAGGCTGCTGTCAAAGCGCTGGACAGCTCGTTGACGGCCCTCGGCTACGGACGCGAAGCATGCACGTACGTTATATCCGGCGACCTTGACCAGCAGGCCCTGTTCGTCCTGGTCGAGGGACTGGATCCAATCTGCATTATAGCGGCGGACGGCAAAAGCGCCGCGCTGCTCGGGCAAGCGTACCACCTTGCCGTTCCCTCCGGGAAGGCGACCCGTTTGCTCGGTCGCACCACCGTATCGTTTCTGGACTTCGAGTCTCTCCTGGAAACTCCCCAAGACAAGCAGATCGCCTGGGCGTTGCTGAAAAAGCTGCCGAAATTCGGGGAGAAGCGAGGGTAATCACGCCGATGGAACGCCTGAACCGCAAGCTTCTTGGAAGGACCTGCGGAAATACCTTGATGGTCGGCAGGTCATTCGCTCGAAGAGGGATATCGACAGCGTTCCCGAACATGACGCAAAGGCCGCGGGGGAAGCGGCCTTTGCGTCAGACGAGTGAAACGAGGGGGAGGAGATATCGAAGATATGTTATCTCCAAGTGAGAATAGAATACCACATATTTGTTCTCATTCAAGAACACTTATGAGATTCGCAACGAACGGCATCCCTTTTGCGCCGACCGCAGCCGACTCCTAAGACTCGCCATGCGTGCGTGTTGCTTTCGAACTCTTTACATGCAAGGGACCGTCGTGCTGCTACCATGAAGCAAACTGGAACGCGTTCGCGCGTACAGGCAAGACATGCTCAAAAGGATAAGGAGCTTTCATGGCAAACAAGGGACTGGCGAAAGACCAGAAGGACCTGAGCATCCTGGTCACGGGCGGCGCCGGATTCATCGGCAGCCACACGTGCGTCGAGCTGATCCAGCGAGGCTACAGCGTGGTCATCGTGGACGACCTGAGCAATTCCAGCCAGATCGCCGTCGACCGCATCCGCAAGATCTGCGGAATCGGCGCCGACGATGCCCAGCTGCGTTTCTATAAGCAGAACATCTTGGACCGAGAGGCGCTTGACGCCATCTTCGCCGAAAACGACGTCGATGCCATCATCCACTTCGCCGGCTTCAAGGCGGTTGGTGAAAGCGTGCAGAAGCCGCTTGAGTACTACTGGAACAACATCGCCGGCACGCTGGTGCTGTGCGACGTGGCCCGCAATCACGGCGTGAAGAACATCGTGTTCTCCAGCAGCGCAACGGTGTACGGCGAGCCCGAGTTCATCCCGATCACCGAGGAATGCCCCAAGCATGACTGCACCAACCCCTACGGGTGGACCAAGAGCATGCTCGAGCAGGTGCTTACGGACCTGTACGTGGGCGACAACGAGTGGAACGTCGTGCTGCTGCGCTACTTCAACCCCATCGGCGCGCACGAGAGCGGCCTGATCGGCGAGGACCCCAAGGGCATCCCGAACAACCTGCTGCCCTACGTCGCCCAGGTTGCCGTGGGCAAGCTGGAATGCGTCGGCGTGTTCGGCGACGATTACGACACTCCGGACGGCACGGGCGTGCGCGACTACATCCACGTGGTCGACCTGGCCCGCGGCCATGTGGCGGCGCTCGAATGGATGGGCGGCAAGGTCGGCACCGGCAAGGCGCTGGGCCTGGGATCGCTGGAAGGCGAAGCTGCCGCCGACGGCAGCCGCCGCGGCGTGGGCATCTTCAACCTTGGCACCGGCAAGGGCTCGAGCGTGCTCGACGTCGTGCATGCGTTCGAGAAGGCCTGCGGCCACGAGATCCCCTACCAGATCAAGCCGCGCCGCGCCGGCGACGTTGCCACCAACTACGCTGCCTGCGACAAGGCGCGCACCGAGCTGGGCTGGATCGCCGAGTACGACCTTGACCGCATGTGCGCCGACAGCTGGCGTTGGCAGTCCATGAATCCCGACGGATACGCCACCGAGCAGTAATCCGTTACCGGCTCTCGATAACGCAAGGCCTCGCGATCCTGCTGGATCGCGAGGCCTTTTTGCTTTCCAACGAAAAAGGGACGCAGCGCCAAGCTGCGTCCCTTTGAAAATCCGCGAAAGCGTTAGTAGGCGTAACCAGTACCGGTTCCCGTGCCCGTTGCGTAGCCGCCGGTGCCGTACGAGCCAGTGGAGCCGCCGGCGGATGAGTCGACATAGCCGCCAGTGGACGCCGCACCGGAATACCCACCGGTTCCAGCACCGGATGCGCTGGACGACGTGTCGGCGTATCCGCCCGTAACGCCGCCCGTCGTACCGCCGTAGTAGGACGAAGAGCCGGTTCCGCTTGCGGAGTACCCGCCGCTATACGCAGATGTGCCGCCCGTATCGTAATCGTTGCCGGCGTACATTCCGCTACCCGTAGCGGTACCGCCCGTGGAGGAGCCGCCGGCAGAGGACCCGGCGCCATACTTCTGCGCAAGCTTGCTGGTGGAGCCGGTGATGCCGCTGGGATCGCCGCCTTGATCGACGACCTTCATCATCTCGGTGACCTTATCCTCATCGGCGAACACGTAGGAGACGCCGTCGACGTAACCGGTGATGGAAGGCAGCATGGCGGAGTACATAACCAGGTCGCCATCGTCTTTGAACTGCTGCGCCAGCGAGATGATGTCGTTGACCTTCATATCCGTGGTGACGCACTTCGCCGCAGCCTGAATGACGCCAGGCAGCTCGGTGACGGGCAGGGCCAGCACCTTGTCGACAAGGGCTTGGATAAGCTTGCGCTGGTTGGCCGTGCGCGTGAAGTCGCCGTCGACGTAAGCGCGGCTGCGCGCGAACACCAGGGCCTGCTCGCCGTTAAGGTGCTGCTCGCCGGCCTCGATGATGATTCGCGGGTTCTCGGGATGATCGGTGGTGTTGTCGGCATCGGTGTCGTCGATGCGCTCGTCGACCGTGACGTCGACGCCGCCCACAGCGTCGACCAGGCTGACCAGCTCCTCGAAGTTGACTTCGGCGTAATGCGAGATGTTGACGCCGGTGAGCTGGGTTGCCTCGCGGATGGTCGCCGCAGCGCCGCCGTAGTTATAGGCGGCGTTGAACTTGTTCGTACCATAGCCGTCGATGTCGATCATGGTATCGCGGGGGATGGACACGAGCGTTGCCTGGTTGGAGGTCGGGTCCACGCGCACCACGATGTTCGTGTCGGAGCGTGCACCGCCTTCGTCATCGCCTTCGCGCTTGTCCGAACCGATGAGCATCATGTAGAACGGCTCGTTGAAGCTGGAGCTGACCAGCTGCTCGTTGATGTTCTCCAGCTCCTCGGACGTTTTGCCGCCCGTGTTCAGCTGGCTGTTCACGTTGTTGTACCAAACGGCGAACGCGGTTCCGCATCCGATAAGGGCGACGATCAGCGCGCAGCAGACACCAAGGGCGATCTTCTTGCCCTTGCCGGACTTACGCGAACGCTGCGAAGAATATTGCGGGTTCGAACGCGAATACTGCGACGCGCCCGCCTGATTGCGAAACGCGTTGTTCGCGCCAGGGCCTTGGGAGCCGGGCGTAAACGCCGGGCGGTAGCCGGCGGGCACTTGGGAAGCTAGCGGATCGTTCGCTTGGGGACGGCGGTTCTTTTTGAATGCCATGCAAGATCTCCTCACAGCAGTCCGTTCGGGCCTGCGTTACCTTCTTCCGCACCGCACAGATTCCATGCGGCTCCCCACCGGCATGGTGCCTACGCTGCCCGATTTCAACTTTCCTTCAGCGGCTTGACGAGCGGCCTATAACTACACACCAAGCCCCAATTAATCATCGTGCATTGTATCATCCCAGATTGACAACCATAAAAATGGCATGCGGCCGAAACAGGGTGTTCACGGGAGTTCGCACATTCCCTACCGATATATATAGGTAGCAACGCTTCTATTTCCTGAAAAATACCCTTGAAACGTAACCTGTGGATTACAGCGTTGCGTAATCGTGCCGTTACGCTCGATACATGCAGACTTCCGTCCCACATATCGATGAGCTGGCGAATGCGCCCGCTGACGAGCCGAAGATGGCCGTCACGCTCGGCCGCAACGTGAAGCGGCTGCGCGAAAAGGGCCGGATCACCAAAACCTGCTTCGCAGCCATGATCGGCATCGGGCGGCCGCAACTCAACAAGATCGAGAAAGGCACGGCTAATGTGCGTCTTTCGATGGTCGAAGATCTTGCGGATGCGCTTGAGACCACGCCGGAGGAGCTGTTGTTCGGTCGGTTCGACCCAGCAAGCATCGCCATCCCACGCCAAGCCCCTGATTGGCAGTTCGATCCGTATTCATAAGCCGGTGCGATCGCGTTCGTAATGCCTAGGTGTGGGGAATTTCGCATGCGTTTCCCATTCCCTGCCCGCATTCGCGCGTTTTAGGCTATAATGCTCACACGGTATGGCAAGGAGCGCCTGCCAAGCATGCGGGTGTCGCCAAGTGGTAAGGCACGAGCTTCCCAAGCTCGCATTCGCGGGTTCGAGTCCCGTCACCCGCTCCATCGATCATCAACGACGGCCCAGAGCCGTCGTTTTCATTTTCAGGAGGCAATGATGACCGAATCGCAACCTGTATTCGACACGTTCATCTTCGACCTGGATGGAACCATCCTGGACACCATGCCCGACCTCATCCATGTCACCAACGAAACGCTTGTCCATTTCGGCTACCCCACGCATACCGATGCCGCCATCCACAGCTTCGTGGGCGACGGCGCGCAACGCCTGATCTACCGTGCTCTTCCCGAGGGGACCCCCGAAACCGTATGCGCCGAGGCGCTTGAATATTGGAAGGCGCTTTACCCTCAAACCGGGCACGCCCGCACACGCCATTACGCGCACATGCCCGAGACGCTGGCCGAGCTGAAGGCGCGAGGATGCAAGCTTGCGGTGCTCTCGAACAAATACGAGGGCGGCGTGAAGGACATTATCCCGCGGTTCCTCCCCGACATCTTCGAGGTATTGCACGGCGAATGCGAGGATATTCCCCGCAAGCCCGACCCCACTGGCTTGCTGCGCACCATCCGCGAGCTGAACAGCACCCCCGAGCGCACCGCCTACGTGGGCGACTCGGCCGGCGACATGCGCGTTGCCCACAACGCCGGAACGTACGCGATCGGCGTCGACTGGGGCTACAACCCCGCAAGCACCCTGCAAGAGGCGCAGGCGGATGCGATCATCTCCGACCCCGCGCAGCTGCTCGAGTTTGCAAAGGCGTAACGTAACGCAGTCGTTTCCATCAAGCGTAACTGCGCGCAAACCACCGCAAAGCTTAACCCGTGATATTGGCATGTGCGAGCATCGAGCCAAAAGGTTTAATGCTACAATGTTTGGCGCGCCTCAGTAGCTCAGGGGATAGAGCACCGCTCTCCTAAAGCGGGTGTCGTACGTTCGAATCGTATCTGGGGCACCATGAAACTTCAGGCCATCGGCACATGCCGATGGCCTTTTTGCTTTATGAACACATGCTTTTGCCTGACAAGAAGCACGTCCGAGGCTGCGTCGCTTAAAATCGCCACACCAGTTAATGCTCGATAGACAGAGCAGACGCCCACTTTCCCGCTAACGCGCGCAGGCGCATCCAACGTCGGCTCCAGAATACCACCACGAGCTCTCGATTCCCTAATCTTAATACCCGGTTAGCCGCGCGCTATATGCCGGGGATACCACTTTTGGAACCAGGCGGTGAATGCGCCCATCAGCGCCGGGAGGACGGAGTTGATCGCACCCACAAAGCTTGCCGCATCCGTTTGTATGATGAGATACGTCCAGACAGGCGTGATCAGGTAAAGAATCCCCCACGCCGCGGTCAGGATACGGTTCGTCCTCATGAAGATCGGGTTGTGCAACGCCGCTTCCCCGTTATAGCTGTTTTTCGAGTAATGCGCGGTCAGCGGCACTTTGGCGAAACAGGAAACCGTCCACATCAGCCCGAACAGAAGATACGATGCCGGAATCACCAGGATGGGCGGCACGCCTGCCAGCAACGCGATGGAGCAAGCGCCAACCGCCAGCGCCGAGACTCGGTCATACACGGTTGCTTTCGTTCGATGCATCAGAACGGGCAGCAGCACGCATGCCGTAATGCTGACCAAGCTTCCCGAGAAGCTATCGATCGCCGCTGCAACCCAGAAGACGATCCAGGGAATCAAAAGCAGCATCATATTGGTTTTCGACCCGATTGCACCCGCACCCGCGGAAGAGTTTCCGTCCGTAGCAACGCCTGGATCGCCCGCGCTGTTCGCCGCGCCAAAATAATCATCCCAATGCATCATCAGATCGAAGTCCCCTTCGACCGAGTACAGGTGCTTCATGAGCGCTTCGTCGCCGGCGATCTTGCCGCTGGCAATCGAGCGCCAAACGCTCAAAGGCGCGTTGATCCGCGTGGTGTATTCCATGGCGAAGCCTTCGGCGGGCTCTTCCTCGACGCGACTCCCATCGACCCCGAGGACGATGCGGTAGACCTTGTCGATATCGGTGTAGTTCATGTCAAGCACGATATCCCGCCCCGGCCAAGCCTGCTTACGATACAGGGCCGCCATCTGCCGGGTGAACACCAAGCTAGGGTCTTCCTTCTCACCCGATTCACCCACACCCCAGCTGGCATCAGCCATCGCCTCGAAAACATCGCGCGGGAACAGGTTCTGGCCAAGCTTGCCGTAGGTTTGCCCGGATATGCCGCCGGAAGCAAACTCCTCTCCGGCCTTCCGGACCCAGGAAAGATACTCGTCGGTGCGATCTGCAAGCTCCTTCACGCGGAAAAGCTCGCCCTGCCCGCAGAAGATCGCAGTGTAGCCATCCTTCCCGCAAAGCCGATCGAACAAGTCGGTCACACCGCCGTAGTTGCCCTTTGCGGTGTAGAAACCGCAGGTCGAAACCACCACCGTGCGCTTGCCGCTCATATCGTAGCGCGACGGATGCCCGCCGCTCTCCGTTTCCGCGCTCATGAAGGGAAGCGACATGGGGAGTTGGCGGTCTATCAGATTCTTCAGCTGGCCGGGCAGCCCGAAGTAATACAGAGGGAAGCTCCAGATGACGATGTCGGCCCACAAGATCTTCTCGATGACCGTCTGCATATCATCGCGGATGCAGCACTTGCCCGGCGTCTTGCTCCAGCATGAGAAGCAGCCCAGGCAGGGCTTGATATCAAGCGCGCCGATGCTCAGAGTTTCGATCATCGGCGCTTCCCCGCAGGCTTGTTCCTCCCGGGTGATGATTCCCTCAAGAAAAGCGCTGGTCAAACGCCAGGTATTGCTTCGTTTGCCCTTGGGGCTGCCATTGATTGCCAGGATGTTCATCAAGCGCTCCTCACTTCGGCGACGCATCGCCCTAACATGCCCTGATAGCGAAAAAGCCTGCCAGGCTTATGCCCGGCAGGCTTGACATCATGCTTTCCCGTATCCGAAACCGCTATGCGCCGATAAGCGTTTGCAGCGTGGTCAGGAAGCTGGACATGTTACGCCAGCACATGAACAGCGTGATGCAGATGAAGATGACGCCGCAGATGTTGGAGAACGCATGGTTGCGCCACTTGCCAAGGCTCTTGCCGTTGGCAACGTACATCACGAAGAACGCCATGATGGGCAGCAGGATGGCGTTTGCCGCCTGAGCCACCAAGATCAGCTCCGTGGGGCTCTTGCCCAGCAGCACGGCCATCAGGCAGCCGGCCACCAGCACGATCATCCACACGGCCTTGAACTGCAGGTCCTTCAGGGTCTTGCCCCAGCCGAGCACGCCGTTGACGGCGTAGGCGGCGGAAAGCGGAGCGGTGATGGCGCTGGAGAAACCAGCGGCCAGCAGGCCGATGCCGATGAGCACCGTGGCCCAGTTGCCCAGCAGCGGCTGCAGGGCGACGGCCATGTCCTTGCCGTTGGTGACGGTGATGCCGGCGGCATGCATGTTAGCCGCGGCGCAGATGAGGATGGCCATGGAGATGATGCCACCCAGGCCGATGGACAGCACGCAGTCGAAGCGCGCGTCGGCGATCTGCTCGGGATCCTTGAAGCGCTCGGATGCGCCGGAAGCGTGCAGGAACAGGTTGTACGGCACGATGGTGGTGCCGATCAGGCCCACGGCGGTCAGGATGCCCTTGGCGCCAGCCTGGCCCTCGGGCAGGGAAGGCGTGAACAGGCCGGCCACGACCGCACCCCAATCAACGGGGGAAGCGAACGCGGTGATCAGGAACACCAGGCCCATGAAGATGACGATGCCCGTGAGGATCTTCTCGACCAGCTTGTAGGAACCAACCCACATGGCGGCGAATGCCAGGATGCCCAGCACGATGACGATGGGGATCATGGGAATATTGACTACCGCCTGGATACCCAGGATGCCGCCCGTGATGTTGCCCGTCTCGTATGCGGTGTTGCCGATGAAGATGGCGATGATAACAATCACGATTGCAATCCACTTCAGCACCGGATGCGAAATGCGATCGCGGATGTTCTCACCCAGGCCCTCCTGCGTGACGATGCCGACGCGAGCCGCCATCTCCTGGAAGATAATGGTTGCAACGGTGGCGAACAGCAGCGCCCACAGCATGGTGTAGCCATAGCTTGCGCCGGAAACCGTGCACGTGGTGACCGTGCCAGGACCGACGAAACCAGCTGCGACTAAAGCACCGGGGCCGATGTTCTTCAGCTTTTCGGTGATCGAGCTTGCCATCGTTCCCTCCTTTCCTACCGGGGCATCCCCGCCCCTCCTTGTGGTATATGAGGGACACTTTAGCATGCGAAAGCGTTTGTGACGCCGTTTCGATACACGCCCGTAACACAGCGCGCGGTCCAGCGGCGGCAGAGGGTAGGTTTTCAGGGACGGGCGGCGAAACCGGCGCCGCGGCTTTACGACATCTTCCAGAAACCCTGAATCAATTCCTGTCGACTGGCATCGCCCGTCTTCTTCAGAATGTTGTGCACGTGCACCTTCACCGTGGAAAGCGCCAGCGACATCTCAGATGCGATGTTCTGATTGTCCTTGCCCAAAAGAATAAGGTAGAGCACCTCGCGCTCGCGCTGCGAGAGCTTATGGCGCGTGGCGAACACGTTGAGGTTCTCCACGATCTGCTGCTCCTGCTGCTTGCTGCCGCCTTGCGCGGGAGGGCGCTCGAAACGAAGCGACAGCATGCGGACCCCGTTGCGAACCGCAGCAACGCCGATGACCAGCATCAACAGATTCTCGGCATAGCTGCGCTCGGCGCTGAAGACGATCGAGCCCAGGTTGACCGACGGCAGATCCATCACCAGGAAGGAGGCGGCGTCCTCGGCCAACACGATCAGGCCGAGCACCCATGCCGCCGCGTACAAACCCCGGTGCCGCCACATGCGGGCGCGCTCGGCCTCGTCCTTCTGGCGCAAGAATCTATATCCCGCATACAGCAGAATCCAATACATGTAGAACTGGCGTATGGACCAGAACCAGAAACGCTGCACATCGCCATCCGGGAGAACCACGAGCGTGGCAACGCTGGCAATCGCGAAGACCGCCGGCGGCACCGCGAACATGCTGCGGCGCGTCTCGTTCAAATAGTCGCAAAGCAAAACCCAGAACGCCGTGACGAAGCCGCCTCCAGTCAACACAGAGGCGAGCGAACGCACGACAAGATACCCCGATGTGAGCGCGTCGCCGCTTGAGCGGACGATGAATTCGTCCTGGAACACCAAGGAGATATCGAAGAAGTAGAACGCGAAGGCGATCGCGAGAAACAGCATGGTCTTCTTGCGCGAAACCAAATATGCGGACAAGCATACAGCTGCCACCAAAATGGAAACGAGCAGCATCAGCAGCGTGTAATAGAACAATGCAAGCTCCACAGGCCCCTCCGTAGAACGCCTTGCCGCCGGCTTCTCGTAGCCGACCTACGCAATCCCCGGTATTGTAACTACTTACCCGTACCTATTTTACCCTCAACCCCGATTCGCCACCCTGTTTACAGAAACAATGAGCGTCGAAGTCAACTAAACCGAAGCGAATCGACTCCGTTCCTCGGCTTTTGCCAATACCATACCACAAGCTCTCCATCAGGGGTTTATCAAGGGTTTAGGAAGTTTCTCCTTGCGATAGTCCTTGGTTCCACCTCTAAACGGGGGTCGTTAAATCCGCGTTAGACCTTCCGGATTTTACGCGGAGGTTGCAAAGTGAAGCCAGCGGAACGGGGCACCGAAAACGCCCCATGTGCAAGCCCAAGGCGTTAAGCCAAGAAGCGCTGGAAGGCTTGCACGGCGAAGATAGTCTTATGTCCAACGAGACGAAAGAAGGTTTGCAATGGCTGGCGTGAACGTCAAAAGCGAGATCAAGCCGCTCAAGAAGGTGCTGCTGCACCGTCCCGGCAAGGAGCTGCTGAACCTCACCCCGAACACGCTCGAGGAGCTGCTGTTCGACGACATCCCGTTTCTGAAGGTTGCTCAGGAAGAGCATGACGCCTTCGCTCAGGCCCTGCGCGACAACGGCGTGGAGGTCGTGTACCTGGAGGATCTGACGGCCGAGGTTCTGGCCGCCGACCCCGAGCTGCGCGAGAAGTTCCTGCTGCAGTGGATCGACGAAGCCGGCATCAAGACCGAGCGCTATCGCAAGATCATCTTCGATTACATGCAGGAGAACTACCCCGACGCCAAGGACTTCGTCCTGAAGACCATGGAGGGCATCAACCTCACCGAGCTGCACACCGACAAGTCCAACTCCCTGGTCGACCTGGTGTCCGAGGCTTCCAAGATGGTCGTCGCCCCGATGCCGAATCTGTACTTCACCCGCGACCCCTTCGCGATGATCGGCAACGGCGTTTCCATCAACCGCATGTACTCCGTCACCCGTAACCGTGAGACCATCTACGGCGAGTACATCTTCAACTATCACCCGGACTTCCAGGGCACCCCGCAGTACTACAGCCGTTACAACACCTTCCACATCGAGGGCGGCGACATCCTCAACATCAACGAGCACGTACTGGCCATCGGCATCTCCCAGCGCACCGAGCCCGACGCCATCGACGGCATCGCCCACAACATCTTCAACGACCCCACCTCCCCGGTCGACACCATCCTGGCGTTCAACATCCCGAACAACCGCGCCATGATGCACCTGGACACCGTGTTCACCCAGATCGACGTGGACAAGTTCACCATCCATCCCGGCATCATGGGCCCGCTGTCCGTGTTCGAGATCACGCCCGAGGGCGACGGCATCAAGGTGCATGAGATCAACGCCCCGCTCGAGCAGATCCTGGAGAAGTACATCGGCATGCCGGTGACGCTGATCCCCTGCGGCGGTGGCGACCGTATCGCCGCCGAGCGCGAGCAGTGGAACGACGGTTCCAACACGCTGTGCATCGCTCCTGGTCGCGTGGTTGTTTACGAGCGCAACGACGTCACGAACGCTGTTCTGCGCAAGAACAACATCGACGTCATCGAGATCCCCTCGGCCGAGCTGTCCCGCGGCCGTGGCGGCCCCCGCTGCATGAGCATGCCCGTCGTGCGCGAGGACTAATCGTTTTCGCAAGGGGAGGCCGCCGGATCGATCGGCCTCCCCTTTGGGCAGCTTGCGAACCTAAGCGCTGTCCGCTGTTTCCATCGGTTTCGCCTCTGCGTTCCGTTTGAGCCTGTAAACGGGATTCGCCACCGTAAGCAGGTTCGGTATGTCCGGCTAAACAAACGGAGTCCAGGGGCGAAACCAAACGATTGATTTCTACTAAGGAGGGAAATCATGAGCGAGAAAGCTAAAGGTATCGGCCTGTTCGGGCTGATCGGCATGGTCGTTAGTTCCTGCATCGGTTCCGGCGTGTTCGCCATCACCGGCCAGCTTGCAGGCGTTGCCAGCCCCGGCGCCGTGCTGGTGGCCTGGGCCGTCGTCGGTATCGGCTTCGCCGCCCTTGCCCTGTCGCTGAACAACCTGGGCGCCAAGAAGCCCGAGCTCAAGGGCATCTTCCAGTACGCCGAGGAGGGCTTCGGCCCGCTTGCCGGCTTTATCTCCGGCTGGGGTTACTGGCTGTCCGCATGGCTGGGCAACATCGCGTTCGCCACGATGATGATGTCCACCCTGGGCTACTTCTTCCCCACCTTCCTCCCTGGCAACACCCTGCCGTGCGTGATCGTCGCCTCGCTGTTCATGTGGGCGCTGACCTTCCTGGTCATCCGCGGCGTCGAGAGCGCCTCGTTCCTGAACGCTATCGTCATGGTGGCGAAGGTCGCCTCCCTGGGCATCTTCCTGATCTTCGCCATCTTCATGTTCAACGCTGGCATCTTCACCGCCGACTTCTGGGGCAACGTGTACAACAACGCCGTCGCCGCTGGCGAGATGGGCGCCGATGCCGCTAGCATGGGCGGTCTGTTCGAGCAGGTCATGAACTGCATGATCATCATGATGTGGGTGTTCATCGGCATCGAGGGCGCCGCGGTCATGAGCTCCCGTGCCCGCAACAAGCACGAGGTGGGCAAGGCTACCGTTATCGGCCTGATCTGCCTGCTGCTCATCTACATCGGCTGCTCCGTGCTCCCCTACGGCTACATGAGCTACACCGAGATCGCTCAGCTTGACTACCCCGCAATGCTCTACGTGTTCGATTCCATGGCTCCCGGCTGGGGCGGCGCGTTCATCAGCATCGCCATCATCGTGGGCGTTGCAGGCGCTTGGCTGTCCTTCACCATGCTGCCCGCTGAGACCACCTCTGAAATGGCCGAGCGTCACCTGCTCCCCGAGTCCTGGGGCAAGCTGAACAGCAAGGGCGCTCCGCAGATGAGCCTGCTGCTGGTCGGTGCCTGCATCCAGGTGTTCCTGATCGTGCTGATGTTCAGCGAGGATGCCTACAACTTCGCCTTCAGCATGTGCACCGTCTCCATCGTTATCACCTGGGCTTTCATCGCACTGTATCAGATCAAGTTCTCCGCTAAGGAGGACAAGAACACGGCCCAGATCATCGTCGGCGTGATCGCCCTGGCCTTCCAGGTTGTCGGCGTGCTGTACAACGGCTGGTCGTTCCTCCTGCTCACCTGCGTGGGCTACATCCCCGGCTTCTTCGTGTACGCCAAGGCCCGCAAGGACCGCGGCTACGCTCTGACGAACGGCGAGAAGGTCGGCATGGGCGTTGTGAGCGCACTCGGCGTCGCAGCCCTGGTGCTGGTCGGCATGGGCGTAATCGGCATCTAAGCGAATTCCCCCTCCTTCGCAAGATGCAGAAAGGCTCGGACCATATGGTCCGAGCCTTTTTCGTGTTTCAGGCACATCGGCGAACTTAACAACCACCGCATTGCCCGACGGCAATGGGCTGGCAAGCCATGTCTGCGATCCGGTTAGCCGGTTTCAGCTGAGAAGGAATGGCTCGGACCGAACATCCAAAAGCAACCGTGCCATTAGTGCATCTTTACGCGCAGCAAAGCGGACCTACCGCATAGACACAAACAGCGTCTCCTAGCCCTCATACGCCGCTACGATGCTCTCCAGAAGCTCGGCGGCGATTTCCCTTACCTCACGGCCCTCGGAGATAGCCGCAACGGCCGCACCGTCGACGACGATGCCGACCACGTGCGCAGGCAGCTTCACGCCCGCATGCTTAAGGATGCGCCCAACCGCCTGATCGAGTTGCACGCGACCATTGCGGTACGCCTCTGTAACGTCCTCGGATTCGGACGCCGCGAGCAGCTGCATGTAGTGAGCAGCAGGGTTGACGGAATCATCGGGCAAGCTAGCGCTGATGAGCAGGTTGATGAGATGCTTGCGACAGTCAGCCTGGTCCATGGACTCGGCGGTAGCAGCGGCGTTCTCGGCGCGCTCCGCCCACAGCTGGATGTTGTAACGACCGGCCTCGTACAGAAGCTGATTAGTGGATTCGAAATAATAACCAACCGATGAGGAAGCGGCCCCCGCCCATTGCGCAACCTTGCGATACGTAACAGCCTTCGGACCCTGTTCGCGCAACAACGCCGCAGCGGCAAGCACAAGCGACGTACGCGTGATCTGAGCCTTCAACGATTTGGGGGTTTGATTCGCCTCACTCACATCGGTCTCCTTTACGCAAAAACCCAATGGTCCCATTGTAAATGAAATGCCGCCCGAGTGCAGACACTCGAGCGGCATTCATCAGGCAAATCGTAGGATTGCCGATATGTGTGGACGCATTACACCTCGGACAGATCCTTGCCGGTGTGCTCGTGCGAAGCGATCATGGCGCCCAGGGCCAGGACGGCGATGAAGACCATGTAGTACGCAGGAGCGATCGGGTCGCCCGTGAAGTTGATCAGGGCGAAGGAGATGTAGGAGGCGGAACCGCCGAATATGGCGTTAGCCAGGTTGAAGCTCAGGGCGAAGCCGGAGTAACGCACGTCGGTCGGGAACGTCTCGCACAGGTAGCTGGACAGCGTGCCGTCGTTGATGGTGAGCATGAGGCACATGACCAGCTCGACCACGAGGATGGTGAAGAAGTCCAACGTGTTCAGCAGCCAGAACGCGGGAATGGTGAAGATCACGAAGCCCGCAGCAGCCGTAATGAGCATCTTCTTGCGACCGAACTTGTCGGAGATGCGGCCGGAAAGGAAGATGAAGCCGATGTAGACGACCAGCACGATGGTGGTGATGATGGACGCCTGAGCCGGATCGTAGTTCAGCGTAGCCTCAAGGTAGTTCGGCAGGTAGGTCAGAACAGCGTAGAAGCCCACAGCGTTCAGCACGCATGCGCCGAAGGAGATGGCCAGCACGCGGAAGTGCTTCTTGAACAGGGTGCGAATCGGCTTGTCTTCGCTCTTCATGCCCTTCTCGGCCAGCTCTGCCTGCATCTGCGCGTACACCGGGGAATCTTCCAGATGCTCGCGGATGTAGTGCGTGATGTAGCCAAGCGGACCAGCCAGCCAGAACGGGATACGCCAACCCCAGTTCACCACGAAGTCGGAGGAAGCGCCGAACGTGTTGAACATCCAGGTGGCGAACAGGGAGCCCACCAGCAGGCCGACAGCCGTGGAGGCGGGAACCATGGAGCAATAGAAACCACGGTGGTTCTTGGGCGAATACTCGGCGATGAACGTGGCAGCGCCGGCATATTCACCGGAAGCAGAGAAGCTCTGCACCATACGCATAAGCAGGAGCAGCAGCGGGGCGCCAACGCCGATGACGGCGTAGCCCGGCAAGCAGCCGATAAGGAAGGTGGCACCGGACATCATGAGGATGGAGATGGACAGAGCCCATTTACGGCCCTTCTTATCGCCCATGTTGCCCCAGAAGATGGCACCGAGAGGACGGACCAAAAACGCCAGCGCGAACACGCCGAACGTCATCATCGTAGAGACCATTTTGTCTTCGCCCGGGAAGAACACCAAAGCGATGACGGTGGCAAGATATGAGTAGCTGGCATAGTCGAACCACTCGATAAAGTTGCCCAGGAACGAGGAGAACACAACCTTCTTCAGCGTTTTATGCTTTTCCGCCTCGGTAAGATCAACTTCGTTGTTAATCGGTCTCGGTTGGTCAGCATTCATGATTTTCCCCTAAGAACAGTGCAGCGGCTTTGAGACTGAAACCGACTGCAGCACACGGCGGTTCATCGCCTCCCCTTGAAGCGATGTTGTTTCGCATTTCAACCTCCTTACCCTCTAGGCGGAACCTGAACAGGCTCACCTAAGCACTGGTGGATAAGAAAGATGATCCCGTGCACTTATCAATGTTAGCCATTTGCAGGCAAGTTGTTACCGTACGGCAACGTTACCGTGAGAAGAATCGTCTCAAGTAAAGGCGTCGGCAAAACGCGATTCCCAAATAATATTCTTCAACAACTTGCCTGCCATGACCAGGCGATCGCGGTAGGAGGAGCCCGCAATCGCCTAATCGAACCTCTAGATCTCGGACAAATCCTTGTTCGAGTGCTCATGCGACATGATCATGGCAACCAGCGCAACGCAGGAGACCGCGACCATATAGAACGCAGGAGCAAGGGTGGAGCCCGTCGCCGTAATCAGCGACGTGCAGATGAACGATGCCGTGCCACCGAACAGCGCGTTAGCCATGTTGAAGCTAAGGGCGAAGCCCGAGTAACGCACCTGGGTGGGGAACGTCTCGCTCAAGTAGCTGGAAAGGGTACCGTCGTTGATGGTGAGAATCAGGCACATGACCAGCTCGACCACCAGGACGGTCACGAAATTCGCAGTGCTCATCAGGATGAACGCCGGAATGGTGAAGACGATGAAGCACACGCAGGCGGTGATCAGCATCTTCTTACGACCGAATTTGTCGGACAGGTGTCCGCTCGCGAAAATGAATGCGACGTAGGTTACCAACGCGATGGTGGTGATCAACGACGCCTCGTTCTTCGGCATCATGACAGCCGTTTCCAGGTATACCGGAAGGTAGGTAAGCACCACATAGAAGCCAACGGCGTTCAGCATTGCAGCGCCGATGGAGATGATGAGCTTACGCAGATGCTTCGTGAACAGGCAGTGGATAGGACGCTCGGGAGCACCGGCGGCGCCAGAGGCCTCAGCGTCTTTCAAAGCACGCTGCATTGCCTGGTACGTAGGAGAGTCCTCAAGCTGGATGTTCACGAAATACGCGCCGATGCCCAACGGGCCGGCAAGGACGAACGGGATGCGCCAACCCCACTCGTTCACGGCAGCTTCCGGCATGACGGTGTACATGACGGTCGCAAAAGCGCTGCCGACCAGCAGACCAATAGCCGTAGAGGCGGGAACGATAGAGCAATACATACCGCGCTTGTCCGTAGGCGCATACTCGGCCAAAAACGTTGCCGCACCCGCATACTCGCCAGAGGCGGAAAAGCCCTGGATCATGCGGAGCAGAAGCAGCAAAGCCGGAGCACAGATACCCAAGGCAGCATACCCGGGAAGCAAGCCGATGCAGAACGTGGCACCGGCCATCATGAAGACCGAAACGGTCAAAGACCATTTGCGGCCCTTCTTGTCGCCCATGTTGCCCCAGAAGATGGCGCCGATCGGACGAAGCAAGAACGACAGAGCGAACACTGCGAACGTCTGAATCAACGCTAACGCAGGATCATCGTTCGGAAAGAACACTTGCGCGATAACTACCGCGAAGTACGAGTACGTGGCATAGTCGAACCATTCGATGAAGTTGCAGAAAAAGGACGCCGTTGCCACTTTACGTACGGTCTTGCTCTTTTCCGCGTCGAACCGAGCGTTATCTTTCATGGAAATCACCCTGGAACCACTTCAGATCGCTCGAACACGAACCCAATCCAAGAGTATTGAATATCCCCATCACAATCTCCTCTTCGAGGGCTCCCCTCCTATGATTTCGCCGTTTCATAGGGGCCCTCATCAGGCGAAACGCTATCCCTCATGACTTACGTTCCGCTGCCGATAAAAAGAGGTGGATTGCGCCGCCCCTTTTCACGACGCAATCCACCCTAACATAGCTAGTCTAGAGCCACATCACCAGAGTAGTCGGTATCCTCCATCAGGTCAACCTGAGCACGGCTGGCACGCATGATGAAGTCGCGCTTTGCCTTCTGGCCGCCACGGGCGAGCTTCTGGAGAACGACGCGCTTCAGACGCGGATAGTCGTTCAGACCATACCACGCGAAAGCCGTGCCGTTGACATAGCACTCGACGATGCTGTGGACAGGAACATCCACGGCACGTTTGGCGTCAAGATCCAGGTATTCCTGAATCTCAGCTGCGCACACGTCCTTAATGACGTCGGAGCTGATCTCCAGGTCGTGACCGAGCTGCTTGAGCTGACGCTCGACCTCGCCCTGATCAGCATGCGGGAAATACGTGACGTCATACGTGACGGCGGCAACACCGGAAGCCTTAGCGAACTCCAGCAGATTTTCGAGAGCCAGAATCTGCACGTGCTCTTCCGTGCGCTCCTTGATGTCGAGCATTGCAGGGAAACCGGCAAGGCCCTTCGCCTCGAACACAGCTTTCAGCTGATCCTCGGTCATTGCTGCTTCAAAGTTAACCTTCGTTGCGATATGGGTTAAGCGATTCGTAACCTTCATGACGCAGCCTCCTTTCAAAGGCTCATACGTCCGGCACTAGCAGATGCTAGCGCTCCTCCTCCTTGGCAGCCTCTTCGGCGAGGCGTTCAGACAGATTCTCAGCAACTTGCTGCTGCTTCTCCATCTTGGAACCCTGGATCATAGCCTTGACAGTCGGGAATGCGCCGCCGCCAACGATCAAGATGATGCCGATAGCGGTGTTAAGCGTAACAGGCTCGCTGTACACCACGAGGCCGATGAACAGGGCGACCGGAACCTCCCAGTAGGCGATGGTGCTGTAGTCCATTGCCGGCAGGTTGCGGCCAGCGACCAGCAGGCAGCCCAGAGCGATAGGACCGCAAACGATCCACAGCAGGACAGCGCCCAGCCAGTTGAAGGGAGTGAAGTGAATCTCGGTGATCCAGTTGGTCTGGCCCGTTGCCATACCGACAACGTTCATCATGATGGCGATTGCCGCAGAACCGATAACGGCGAAGATGAAGTTGTACACACCACGAGCGGTGGTATCAGCATCCTTGCGGTAACCGTTGAAGAACATGGAAGAGCCGTAGAACACGCCGGACAGCAGACCGAAGATGTCGCCGACCATCTTCTGCGGGAACTCCGGAGTAGAGGGGGCCAGGTTGAAGTCCAGGCCGAAGAAGTTGCCGCCAACGCCGAAGCCGAGGAGGCTCTCGCCGAACAGCATACCAATGAACACGATGCAGAGGCATACCCACTGCAGCGGGCTCATCGGCTCTTTACGGAAGATACGAGCCAGCAACACGCAGATAACCGGGCCGGTGTAGATGAACATAACGGCGTTCGCGACGGTGGTCATCAGCGTAGAGGTGACGTAGCATGCCAGAGACATGCCGATCATCAAGCCGCCCAGTGCAATCGCGGGGGTGAGCTTGAGCTTCTTGAAGGTGGCAACCTTATGAGTGGCAACCATGAGGATCAAGAAGAACAGCAGGCCCATGCCCATGCGGCCGATGGCCATGATGGCGCCGATGGAGTCGGAGCCGTTCATGCCTTGGGTAGCGTCGAACATATTAGTGCGCGTAGCCCAGCGGCTGAACAGCGGCACCAGACCCATGCCCGTTGCGGAAATCAGCATGAAGATAGCGCCGATTTTGCGGTTCATTTCAAATTCCTGGGAGCCATCCCCCTGGCCCGCAGTGTTGATTTTGTCTGCCATTGGTTCCTCCTTAAAAAACCAGTAGCATGTACAGGGTGCCTCCAATTCACCCAATTTCGGTTCTGACCAAACTAGGTCGTGCTTGTATCGATACCCCTATCTAAGCTCGATCCTGTCCGGCCGAATCGAAAACCCTTGTTGACTGGATTGGAAGGCGAACTAAAAAAGGGGACCTGGCTGAACTTGTCTTGCCAGGCCCCCTTTCTATTACATGTTCAGAGCTCTACCGAAGTAGATTCTGATTTAGGCCGATAGCCTAGTCCTCCCACATCTCCGGGTGGATGAGCGTGCAGTCCTTGACGCGGTTCGGGAAGTAGTCGAGGCACTCGCCCTCGCGGTAAACGTCAGCCGTGGAGCAGTGCAGGCCGCCACCGAACGGATAGGCGTCGCGCAGGTCAACGGGGATGACGTTCATGCCGAGCTGATCCATCTGCTCCTGCTGGTTGACCTCGGAGGCCTCAACGATGACCGTGGAGGGATCCAGGACCAGGCAGTTCATGGACAGCCACACGGAGCTGTAGCACAGCGCGGGCGGCTCGTCATGAGCAGGCTGAGCGGAGTCGACGATCTGCCAATCGTTGGCCTCGAAGATCTCCTTCTGGCCCTCGGCCGGATGACGATGCGGGTTGTTGATGATCAGGCCCGGACGCAGCGGCACGAAGGTGGCGTCGATGTGGATCGGGTACGGGTCGCCAGGGAAGTTCATGGCATGGACGCGGTACTCGGGATAGTAGCGCTGGAACCACTCCATGGCGGTGCGGTTGGTGGTCAGACCATGCTGGATGAACAGGTCCTTGCCCATGCGCATAACGTCAGCAGCATCCCACATCGGCTCGACTTCGGTGGTCACGAAGTCCTTGTTGGCGGTACGGACGAGGCGCTCTTCCAGGGTGATCTTCTCATCGTAGTAGTTGTGCTTGTAGGAAGCGTCGGTCAGACGAGGACGGGGAGCCTGGGTCCACAGGAACTCGGGATCCTCATCGAAGTACTGCTTCATGAGCGGCCAGTAGGCCAGGTACTCGAAGTAGCGGCAGCGGAAGGAGTTGGCGGAAGCCATAATCTCGTTGCCGATGGTCAGCAGGATGTCGCGCGGAGGCATGCAAGTCATCATGGAATCGTTGCGGAAGTCCGGCGTACCGATGGCCTGGTTCCACTGCAGAGGGGTCGGGCGGTCGACGACGACGCCGCGCTCCTCAACGGCCTTGACCAGGTTCTCGAGGCACTCGTTGCCACGCTCGACGGTGCGCAGCGGGCGCAGGCCCCACATGCCGCGCATCTCGGAGTCGACCGGCACCTTCTCAGAGGTTGCGGGCTCCTCGGGCGGGATCATGGAGTTATCGCAGCGGCCAACGATGACGCGCTTCAACGGATCCCAGTCGTTCCAAGAGTTGACAATCTTCGCCATGACTGTCTCCTTTCTTTGAAGGTGCTTCCTACACCTTCGACGATGCACACTACCTATTGTGTACCCTTTGGCTCAACCGGCCTTTTGATTTGAAATTCGCTAAGAGGGAAAGATCACTTGGCAACCCTGTAAGTTCGTTTCATTTCGTGTTCCGGTTTTGCCGACGAGATAGTTATAACACCAGAGTTGTGCGCCTGCAATAGGTCATTTACACGTATTTTCAGGCACTTTGCACAAGTTCATTGTTCAGGTGCACAAAAATCTGTAACACGGTCGAAATAATCGTTTATGCATTTTTCGTCCGATTATTGGATATTTTCCTTGATTGAACCGATTCGCACGAATGATTATCGGTACGAATCGAATCTGCATGCATTTATATGGTCAAGTCTATGTTTCGCCAGAGGGCTCATATTTGCACAACCAATGGGAAAAACGGCATCCGATAACCCTAGTCTATCGGTTTTCGGTTATTGCATCTGCGTAGCAATCATCGTCTAGAGGCCGTGAACGGCTTCCCTGAAGCACTTAACGGCTCTCAACCCTTGATATGAGGCTTTACCGCTTGAGCACTCGCTTAAGCGGTATATTTCGCCGATATTTGACCGTTTTCATGCTTCCCGTTTCGTGATAGGGGCGATTCGCGTCCAGTTATAGGGCGTATCCACAGGCTGGCTAGCCGCCTAGCAAAGGAAGAGGGCGGCGCAGCTTGCGTGCTGTGCCGCCCTCCGATGTGGCGATATGCTTGGTTTTGCTTTAATAGTACCTATAGTAAGCGGCACAGCTGCCCTCGCTGCTGACCATGCAGGGCCCGACCGGGTTCTCCGGGGTGCATACCTTGCGGAACAGGGGGCACTCGCTGGGCTCCATGCGGGCGCGCAGGACGTCGCCGCAGCGGCAGCCCTTGGGGTTGATGGTGGGCTCGATTTCGGGCTGGAAGCGTTTTAGCGCGTCGAACTGCGCGAACTCCTCGCGGATGCGGTATCCGCTGCCGGGGATATCGCCCAGGCCGCGCCAGGTGGCGGTGCAGGTTTCGAACACCTCGTCGATGGCGGCCAGGGCTACGGGGTTGCCCTGCGGCATGACGCCGCGCGCGTAGGCGATCTCGATCTCCGCCCTACCCTCGTGCAGCTGACGCATGATCATGGCGATGCCCTGGAGCACGTCGACGGGCTCGAAGCCCGTGACCACGCCGGGGATGCCGTATTCCTTCGCCAGAAACTCGAAGGGCTTGGTGCCCGTGATGGTGCCCACGTGGCCCGGCAGAATAAGGGCATCGAGCTTGAGGTCCGGGTCCTTTACCAGCGTTTCCAGGGCGCCGGGCATGTTCTTGTGCGCGGCGTACACGCTGAAATTGGCAAGCCCCATCGCCTTGGCGCGTTTAATGGCCATGGCAACGAGCGGCGTGGTGGTTTCGAACCCGACGCCCA
>NZ_CAKTYH010000008.1 GCF_934632265.1 uncultured Senegalimassilia sp. | reverse complement strand
CAACGCCCCGTGCGACCTAGAGCGAGATGTTGCCTGAAGAAGCTTATTTTTCCGTCCAAGAAACCTTGACCAGTCCACAAACCTCCCATTTCTCGTGTCCAAGTTTTGGGATGCAGTTCATTTCCTCGTCGGCTCGTTTTGCTATCTAATGCGCAATAAACTTGATCTGATTGGCGTTGTGGTTTCGCTGCTATGAATCGCCTTTGATATGGCTTGTGAGCCCTTTCTGTATTGGCGCTTGTTACTGTCCGTTCGTGAACGTGTTTTTCAGCTGTCCGCACGCGCCGGCGATATCGGACCCCCTGGAATCTCGCAGCGTGGTTTCGATTCCGTGACGACCTGTTTCCGCAATCCATTTGTCGATGGTCTTGGTGGAGCTCGGCTTGTATGGGGATTCCGGGATCGAATTGATGGGAATCAGATTGATGTGGCAAAGCAGGCCTTTGCAGAAATCCAGCAGCGCCGTCAGGTCCGCATCGGTATCGTTGACGCCATCGATCATGATGTACTCGAACGTGACGCGACGGTTCGTTTTCTCGATATAACGCAGCAGGCTTTGCTTAAGCTTCGGCAGAGGAAACCCGCTGGTTTTGGGCATCAGCTCAAGACGTACGTCCTGTCGCGCCGCGTGAAGGGAGACGGCGAGCGTGAACTGCTCGGGTTCTTCTGCGAAGCGGTCGATTCCGGGAATGATGCCGCACGTGGAGATGCAGATATGACGGGCTCCAATGCCCAAGCCTTTTTCGTCGTTGATGATACGCAGCGCGTTCAAGACGTTGTCATAGTTCAGCAGCGGTTCGCCTTGTCCCATGCCAACGACGTTGGTCACACGGCGCCCCATGAGGTGCTGCACGGTGACGATCTGGTCGACGATCTCGCCTGCAGTCAGATTTCGCGTCAGGCCTTCTTTTCCTGTTGCGCAAAACGCGCACGCCATGGGGCAGCCGGCTTGCGTGGAGAAGCAGACCGTAAGACGGTCGCCGTTGCGTGACGGGATGGCGACGGTTTCGACGCAGACGCCATCGTGGTATTCCAGGAGCAGCTTATGGGTGCCGTCGTTGGAAACGGCCTCCTCAAGCACGCTGGGCACGTACAGAGGATAGTCCTCAGCAAGCTGAGCGCGAAGCTTTGCCGGAAGATTGGTCATGTCGTCATAGCTTTGAGCGCCTTTGTTGTAGAGCCACTCGTAAAGCTGCTTTGCGCGAAATGCTGGTTGACCAAGCTCCTTCATAAAGGAGGCGAGGTCGCTTTGGGTGAAGTTTTTGATTGGTGTATTCATGCGGGTCATTATACCTGTTTCACGTGAAACATCAGCGCTTACCTTGCATGCTGCGAAGCCTGTGTGCGGGTTTTGCTATACTGCAGCAATACGATCTCTAAAGGAGAAAGAAGGAGTCATGTCTTCAGGTATCGATCCTCGTTCTTGCCGTGTTGCGCTTTTGTGCGGCGGCAAAAGCAACGAGCGTGAAATTTCCTTGGCATCCGGTAAGGGTGCTCGCGAAGCTTTGGAGACGGCGGGCTTTTCCGTCACCGATATCGATCCGGCGAACAAAGAGGACCTGAAGCGCTTGATCGAGGAACCTTTCGATGTGGCATTCCTCTGCCTGCACGGCAAGTATGGCGAAGACGGTACGGTGCAGGGTTTGCTCGATATCGTCGGCATCCCTTACACGTGCTCCGGCGTGTGGTCCAGCGCGCTTGCCATGGATAAGGTGAAGGCAAAGGTCTTCTATGAGCGCGAGGGCATTCCCACTCCCCCGTCCCTGACGGTTAACAAAGGCGACCAGGTTGATATCCAGCAGGTGATCTCGTCCATGGGCGAGAAGGTTGTTGTGAAGCCCGGTACCGAGGGCAGCGCCATCGGCGTGTTCATCGTGGAGGGTGCCGAAGCTATCGAGGACGCTTTGCAGAAGGCGCTCGATATCGACGACGAGGTGCTTATCGAGCGTTATATCAAGGGCCGTGAATTCACTGTTGCCGTTCTGGGAAATCATGAGCCGAAGGCCATGCCCGTTATCGAGATCGTTCCCAAGAGCGATTTCTATGACTTCGAGTCGAAGTATGCCGTGGGCGGCTCTCAGCATATCTGCCCTGCGCGTATTCCCGACGATGTAACGAAGGTTATGCAGCGCGAGGCGGAAAACGCTCATAAGGCGCTTTCGTGCAGCGGCACCTCTCGTACCGATTTCATCCTGGAAGACAATGGCGATTGCTGGGCTTTGGAAACGAACACCATTCCCGGCATGACTGCTACTTCGCTTCTTCCTGATGCTGCTCGTGCTGCAGGTATGACCTTCCCCGAGCTGTGCACCAAGCTTATCGAGCTTGCCTTGGAAGAGCCTGTGCGATAAGCGGTTTTGCGGAACAAGTTTGTTTGGTGACCGATTGGAAAGTCGCCTTTCTATGGACAGGCGATGTAAAGGCATCAAACGCATCTCATGACTTGGATGCGTTTGGGTTAAGACCATATAGCGAAAAAGAGGGCTGATCCCGGAATTGTTCCGGGATCAGCCCTCTCTAGCTACAACCCGATCCTCTTGGTGTTCGGGTGGATTGCATAGGTGCTTAGGTTGGCTTGGAGAATAATGAGCCTCTTTATAGGCCAGGCCATCATATCGCCCGTCGGTTCAAGGGTTGTGTTTGAACTGCGAGTTCAGCAGCAAAAGAATGCAACATAACTTTATGTCGTCCTATGACAAGGTGGACCCAATAGTGTTGAACAAGCCCCTAAAACTGCCTCCGAAAAAGTCATCGACTAACGAAGCTCAGAGAAAGGGTGCGGTTAGAACAGCCCGCAGCTTTTCAGTCCGAACACCGCCAGCGTGACTAACGCAAGCAGGATTAGCCAGCTGGCTAAGAAGCAGCCCTTGTTCCCTTCCCTGCTTTTTTGAACCATCAAGTCGGTAAAGCTGCGAGACTTTTTGAGGATTGCGGTATGGCTATCGCCCTTGGGCATGTCTGCTCGTTGCGAAGGCTGCCAGGTTCCGTGGGAATCCAGAATCGATTGCACGCCCTGGTTCTTGATGTCGATACGCGGACGGATGCCTTGTGAAAGCGATTTCATGGTCGTACGCATGAAGGTGTCGAAATCCGATTGATGTGCCTTGTCGTAACAGAACAACGCGACCTCGCCCCAGTAATGGCCTGGCTCGGGATGATCGGTGAAGGCTACGAACGACAAGACGGCATGTATTTCCCAGTTCTTTGCCGTAAGCAGGTTGAGCTTATGGGACGTTTGCTCATCAAGGTAACCCAACACATCGCCGTAATCGTTCACAACCCATGCGCGCGTTTGGCTGTCCAGGGGTTTGAACTCGATATCGAAGAAGTCGCCGATGATGCAATTCGATCCAAGCAAAATAGCCGCGTCTTTCTTGGATGTCGTGTCGAAACGGGCATACGCGCCGTAATAGCAATCGGGCAACATGGAGTCTCCTATCTGAAATGAAGTGAAAAAAGCGTAACACAAACGAAGAAGCGGAATAGCCGGCATCCTTCGATGCTGGCTGACATACAATAAGAAGGTTACAAAGTGATAGAAGCAAACATGGAAGCATCCATGTGGGAGATAAGGAATATGCCGTGCGTGGTGATTTGCTCGCGTATATCAGTGACGGAACCCCTCAAGCGATCATCGATCGCTATGCATCGCTTGCGGATGCTTCAAAACAGAGCGATTACGGTGAGCTTGACCGCGATATCGTGGTCATCGACACCGAGACAACCGGCTTCTCGTTCAATCACGATGAGCTGACGCAGATTGCGGCTGCCCGCATGGACAAGGGCGAGATCGTCGATTGGTTCGTGACGTTCGTGAATCCGGGAAAGCCTATTCCGGAAGATGTTGCGCATCTGACCAATATCCACGACGAGGATGTGGCCGATGCTCCTTCTCCGGAAGAGGCGCTCGCGCAGCTTGCCGAGTTCGTCGGCGGATCGAAGCTTGTGGCGCATAATGCCGCCTTCGATCGCACCTTCACCACGCGCCATCCAAGCGGCTATCCCCTGTTGGAGAATACCTGGCTCGATTCCCTTGATCTTGCCCGCATTGCTCTTCCCCGCTTGAAATCACATCGACTTATCGACCTGGTTCGTACCTTCGGGGCTCCGGTTTCCACGCATCGCGCTGATGACGACGTTGCGGCAACATGCGCCGTATTCCGTATTCTGTTGGCTGCAGTGGACGCCATGCCGAAGCCTTTGGTGGCCAAGATCGCATCCCTTGCAACGCCTGAGCAGTGGGAAACCCAGGTTGTTTTCCAATATTTTGCCGATCATTCCGGCGATGCTGCTGACATAGCGACCGATGAAATTGCCTTGGTCGAAGACGCTGCGCGTGACATTGTTTCACGTGAAACAAACGAGGGCCAGCTGTCGTGGGCGACGAGTCAGCTTGATTTGTTCTCGCTGCAATCCATTCGCCGCGACCGTCTTCGCAAGATTGAAAACCGACCGAAGGTAGATGCGGACGCGATCGCCTCCGATCCCATGCGCAGCATGCTCTATCCTAGCGCAGAAGAAGTTGCCAAGGCTTTCAGCCAAGAGGGTCTTGTGGGCAGCTTATATGAGAACTACGAGCCGCGTGCCGAGCAGCGCGAGATGAGCACCTCGGTGCGCGATGCGTTCGCTTCCGGCGATAATCTTGTGGTCGAGGCCGGAACCGGCGTCGGCAAATCGATGGCGTATCTGGTTCCCCTGGCACTTACCGCGCAAAGGAACGGCATCACCGTTGGCGTGGCAACCAAAACGAATGCCTTGCTCGATCAGCTGGTATTCAAAGAGGTTCCTGCGCTTGCGAAGGCGCTGCGCGCGTCCGATCCAAACGCCAAGCCTTTGACGTGTGCGCCGCTGAAAGGTTTCTCCCACTACCCCTGCCTTCGTAAGATTCGCAGCGTGGTTGACGATGGCGCTGCAATGAAAGAGATCCAGGGCAAAGAGCTGTCGCAGGCACCTGCTATGGCGGCGCTGCTTTCGTTTATCGAGCAAACAGAATACGACGATATCGACGGCTTGAAGCTTGACTATCGCCTGCTGCCGCGAAAGGTGATCACGACGAGCAGCCAGGAATGCCTGCGTCGCAAATGCCCGTTCTTCGGCAACCTGTGCTTCGTTCACGGGGCGCGTAAGCGTGCCGAAGCGGCGGATATCTTGGTTACCAATCACAGCTTGCTGTTCTGCGACATGGCCGCCGATGGCGGTTTGCTGCCGCCTGTTCGCTATTGGGCGGTGGACGAGGCTCATGGCGCCGAAAGCGAGGCGCGCCGCGCCTTCTCCATCGAGCTTGATGCCGAGAATATCCTGCGGGAAGCCCGTCGCGTGTCGGCCGATGACGTTCGCAGAAACGTATTCTCCCGTGCGGAACGCCGTGTGGTCCTGAATGGTGCAAAAGAAGAGAGTGAGACGCTGTTCTATACACTCACGCAAAAGGGCAAGACTGCGGGTGAGGCATATCGTCAGGCTGCCGAGGCTTTCTGCGCCAGCTTGAAGGGCTTGCTGTTCTTCGATACGAACAAGCACGGGCGTGGCTACGAGATCGTCGAGCTGTGGGTTAACAGCGATATCCGGGCTTCCGCCACGTTCGGCGATATCGTGGACAAGGGCGTTGCGATGCGGGAATCTGCCGAAAAGCTGATCGCAGCTTGCCAGAACCTGGTGGCATATCTCGAAGAAATCGAGAACGCCGCTGCTATTCAGCGCGAAATCGCTGCAATGGCCATCGATCTGAAGGATCAGGTCAATGCGGTGCAGGTGATCCTCGAAGACCCCAACGAAAGCTATGCGTATGCCGCGACGCTCTGCCGAAAGAAAGACCGCGTCGGTGAAAAGCTGCAGGGTATGCCCGTTAACGTCGGCGGAAAGCTAAACGATACGCTGTATGCATCTACGCATTCGGTGGTGTTTGCATCGGCGACGCTGTCCGTCAACGGCAGCTTCGACGGTTTCACGAACGCTATGGGTCTTGGCCAAGGTGAGTTCTCGCCGGTCAAAACCTGCCAGCTTGATTCCAGCTATGACTTCGACAAGAACATGACGGTGTACGTTGTTGCCGATATGCCCGAGCCGAACGAGCCGAGCTATATGACCAACCTGCAGAAGTTCCTTGTTGAAGCGCATAAGGCGCAGCAAGGCTCGATGCTTACGTTGTTCACGAACCGTCGCGAGATGGAGCGTTGCTTCGACTATGTGCAGCCTGAGTTGAAAAGCGATGACTTGCGCTTGGTGTGCCAGAAGTGGGGCGTTTCGGTGAAGGGCCTGCGCGACGACTTCCTTGCCGATGAACATCTGTCGCTGTTCGCTTTGAAAAGCTTTTGGGAAGGGTTCGATGCTCCAGGTGCAACGCTGAAGGGCGTGGTCATTCCAAAGCTTCCCTTCATGAAGCCGACCGACCCGTTGTCTTGCGAGCGTGCGGAGCGCGATGACCAAGCTTGGCGACACTATGTGCTGCCCGCTGCAGTGCTTGAGGTGAAGCAGGCGGCCGGTCGATTGATCCGCCGCGTCGATGACACCGGGGCGCTGATTCTAGCGGATCATAGGTTGGTATCGAAGAGCTATGGGAAAGTGTTCCTGAACTCCTTGCCAAGCAGCAATATCAAGGTTCTGCCCGCTGCTCAGATCGTTGCTGAATTGGCGGCAACGAACAGAGGCTGAACCTGGCGGCATATATGAGAAGACGAGACGATAAAATCGCCCGAGCAGCTCATATCAAAGCAAGGACGCATGGAACATCTAACGAGATATCCTTCAGCGTTCTCGATGCTGCTAAATATAAGGAAACTACTCAGCGATTTAGCCTAAGGGACCTGCTCGCCGGCCGGATCGATGCACGTGCTCATAGTGTTTCACGTGAAACAGGCGAACATGTTTCACGTGAAACATCAAAGCATGGGACATTGACCGGCTCGCATGTTGCCGAAGGCACTGCTCGAAAGCGCCGAAGCGGGTTTAAGTTCAAGTCGAAGACTGCCAAGCAGGCAAGGCGCAAGAGGACAGCGCATTCAGCGGGTTATGTTGAAAAAAGCGCTTCGCAGACGCCGGCTGTCGCCAAACGGATGTCCCTTGAGCAAGAGATCGCACGAAGAAAAGCGCGCCGTCGCAAAGGGAGGATCGTGGCAGTATCCACCGTTGTGGCAGCTTCTCTGGCGATCGTGTCCGTCGGTGTTTGGGCGTGGCATTGCCGGGTGACCGAACAGCAAGGGTACGAGTCTGAGCTCATGGATGCTTTGGGGCTTGTTTCTGAGGCCGATGAAACCATTTTGCAAATCGATGCGATTGTGGACAATCCGTTTGCAGAGGAAAGCGACGGGAAAAGGCAAGAGGTGATTTCGTCCGTCGAGCAAACTAAGCAGTTGCTGGCCGATGCAGATGTGAGAGCTCGCAACGTTTCGGAAAAGCTGTCCGATCCTTCCGTTCGCGAAGTTGCAAATCAGACGGTGATATCGATATCGGCGCGTCAGGGCATGATAGCGCAGGGCATGCAATTGGTTGAGGCATCGGAAGACGCTGAGCAGGAGGCAAAGGAATGCGATGCTGCTTGGCAGGTGGTTTTGGATGCAGATGCTCAGGTTCGCGAGGCGACGAAGCTTGCCGGACGGAATGAGGTCGATGCCTCCAAAGAGCATACCGTTGAGGCGAAGAGGTTGTTTTCTGATGGCCGAAAACAACTGGAAGCGCTTCAGGCCGAATGCTCCACAGCTGATTTCTCGAAGCTTATCGAATATGTCGAGAAGCGAATCGATGCGATGGATTTAGCGGTGCAATCAGACGAAGCTCTGTCCGAGAAAAACAAGGAAGAGGCCATTGCCAGAAACGATGCGTATAACGCTGCAGAAGAGGAGGCGGCAACGATGGCCGCAAGCTTGCCAAGCGACCCCAAGCAATTGATTAAAGATGCGTACTTTGCCGCATGGGCCGAGGTGATTAAAACCTACGCCGGACAGCGTGCGACCGCCGGCACCAGTGATGCAGTTATACGTGATTATTTGGGCGCGCAAGGCAAATAGCGTATACTGCAACCCGTATATGCCTTGCTGTAATTGAGGAACGAAAGGCACAAAAATGCCGGATATTAAAGAGCATATCGCATACCTGTCGCAGGAAATCGGCGCCCGTCCCGCTGGCACCGAGGAGGAACAGCAGGCTGCGTTGTACATTACGGAGCAATTCCAAAAGGAAGCAGGCTTGCCTGCGAACATCGAGGATTTCAACGGGGTCGGCGACCCTCATTTGCCTAGCATGATCTGCAGCGGCGCCGCTGTGGTGCTTGCCTTGCTGTCGCTGATCGTGCCCGTGCTGAGCATCGTCGGGGTTATCGGCTGCCTTGCGGCTGCCGGCCTGTTCGCCGCCGAGTATCTGGATAAGCCCATCATCTCGAAGCTCCTGGGGAAAGGCGTGAGCCAAAACGTCGTGGCGAAATACGCCCCTGCGGCGCCTGAGGATGGCGAAGCGGTTCGTCGCCGCAAGGTCATCCTGGTGGCGCGCTATGACACCGGTAAGGTGCGCGCCGAGCTTGCGGGCCCCACGGCTCAGATCATGCCGCTTCTCGGCAAGGTTTCCTTCGGTGCGATGCTCGCGCTTCCCGTGCTGCTGCTCATCAAGGGCGTAGCGCTGGGATCTTCCGAGGGCATGCTCACCACGGTCTTCACGCTGCTGACGGTTATCGCCATGCTGCTTGCCGCGGTCCCGCTGGCCCTTGGCGCATTGCATCAGACCGCTGCCTATAACGAGGGCGCAAACTGCAACGCCTCCGGCGTTGCCGCCCTGCTTGAGCTGGCTCGTCGCATCGGCGCAGGCCGCGTGAGCGAAGCGGAGATCGCTGAGCGTGAAGACGCTATGATGCATGGTCCGGAGGCAGCGTATGAAAGCGGTCTTGTGCCCGAGGGCGCTGAGTTCGTGTATTCTTCCCACCCCCGTTCCTCCATGGAGGACGAGGAGAGCCTCATTGCCGCCAAGGCTGCAATCTCGGCATTGTCCGGCAAGCCCGTCGACGGCATGACCGCCGAAGAGGTTGAGCGCAATCTGCAGAAGATCGAGCGACATGATCGCGAGGAAGCTGAAGAGGAAGCTCGTATGCAGCGCATGGAGGCGCGCGCGATCGAAAGCGCCCGTCGCGATGCCGAGCAGGCTCGCCTTGCAGCCGAGCAGGAGCAGGAACAGGCTCTTGAGGCCCAGCAGGCAGATGAAGCCGCTAAGGCACAGGCTGAATTCGAAGCCCAGCAGGCCGCACTGCAGCAAGCCGAGTTCGAGGCTCAGCAGGCGGCAGCTCAGCAAGCCGCCGTCCAGCAGATGCAGGCCGCCGCAGAGCAGCAGCGCGCTGCGCAGGCGACCGTGCCGGATTGGTATGCCCGTGCTCAGGAAAAGGCTAAGAAGCCCCGTAACGCCGAGAAGCCCGCGCAGCGTTCCCGCTACGCTAGCGCTCTTGATGCGGCTGTTGCCGAAAGCGCCGGTCATTTCGCCAAGGCAAACAACATCGTGGAGCATGAGCTTGAGCGCTCCTTCGACATCGATCGCGATACCATCCGCGAGGTCAGGGCGCCGCAGTGGGCCACCATTGCGCCCGTGCAGCCCGCGGTGCAGCCTGCCGCACAACCTGAAATCGACCAGCCGGTTGCGAACATCGCTTCCGCGCCTGCTTCGGTGAACGCGGCGTCGGCGGTTGAGAAGGCTGTCGAGACGCATGAGGCTCCCGCTCGGGAGGATGTTGCGGCTCAGGCCCCCGCAGCACCTCAGCAGGCTGCGCAGCCCGTGCAGTTCGATGCGCAGGTTGAGTCGGTTTCCGCTGTCGATACCGCAGTTGCAGCGCCTCAGGCGGGCGCCGCCGTTGCGATTCCCGCCGCCGAGGTTTCCGCTCCTGCAAACGAGGTTATTTCCGAGCAGGTTCCCGCTCAGCAGCCCGCTTCGCAGTTCGCACCTGCGCAGGTTTCCGCCCCTGAGCCCGCTCAGGCCCAGGTGGTTGCTCCTGCGGAGGTTGCCGACCCGTTTGCCACGGCGGCTACGCCTCCGATCGATGTGACGAAGCTTCATCTTGACGACGTTCCCCCGATGGGCGATGTTCCCATGCCCGCGTTCCTGGACCCGCGTAAGGTGCAGGAAGAGGCGCAATCCCGTCAGTCCGACGCTCCCCGCTCGGGTAATCGCGTGGATATGACGCAGGCTTCCATCAACGAGGCCGGCCGAGCCGACGCGGTTAACGCTCCCGCAGTGCCCGTGTCCGCACCTGCGGCCGAACCTGTAGAAGAGACGGTTTCGGAGCTGCAGGCGAAGCCGCTTGCCATTCCGGATGTTTCCGCGGTTTCCGCGGCGCCCGTCACCTTGCCGGAGGTCTCCCCGGCCGCCCCGGCCGCTCCCGTTGCGGCAGCGGTGAAGCAGCGCGCTCCTCTGGCCGATGTCGAGTCCGCCGGCAAAACCGCCGCGCGCAGCCTGCTGAACCTGCTTCCTTCCATCGGGTCGTCCGACATCAAGGCCGCGCACGAGCAGGAGGGCGAAGAGGATGAGGCGGTTGGCGAGAAGAAGGATTCCAAGCCTTCCCTGCTCGCATCCCTGCCTTCACTGTCCGGTTCCATCAAGGCGGCGGACGCTGCACAGGCGCAGCCGGGCGTGACCGCTGCCGCAAGCTTCGGCACCGCCGGTGCCACCGGCTCGTTCGCTCCGGTGAGCAGCGAGCTTGCCAGCACCATGGACCCTGAGGACATGTACGTCGATGATGCGGACGATTCCGCTTACGAGGATCACTTCACCGAGACGGGTGCGTTCGCCGGCCCTGGCTACATGGAGATGCCCAAGTCGCGCTTCCGCCGCCTGTTCGACAAGTTCCTTCATCGTAAGGATGACGAGGAGGATACGCCGCAGGAGTGGCTTGACGTTGACGACAACTTCGAGGCCCGTGCCGCTGGAAAGGCGCGCGGCGGCTGGGAGAGCTTCCAGGAAGAGCACTACGAGCAGGGCGAGTATCAGGGTGATTACGCCGTCGAGCTCGATCAGGATGCTGCCGCGTATCCTGGGGCGACGCAGGCTCTGCCTGCTTTGCAGAACGACGACCTCGGCGCAACCCAGGCATGGACGCCCCAGCCGATCGATGTCGAGGCGGCTGGCCAAGAGGCTTCGCGTGTCGCCTATGACGATTCGTTCAACGTCGACGATGTCGCCGACGATGAGCAGTCCGGGTCCAATCGCTTCCGTCCGTGGCATGGCGGCGCTTATTCCGCCCGCCGCATGGAGAACAGCAACCTGTCCTCCGAGGAGCTTGCTGACGAAGCGGCCGCGGCGGCTGTGCCCACCCCCGTCGAGCTCAACGAGGAGCTCAACGAGGTGTACCAGTTCCGCAACCCCGACATCGATGCCGAGGTGTGGTTCGTGGCCCTGGGTTCCGAGCTTGCTCAGAATTCCGGCATGAAGGCCTTCCTCGAGGCTCATCAGTCCGAGCTGCGAGGCGCGTTCATCGTCGATATCGATGCCATCGGCGCAGGCGATCTGACCATGATCGAGCGCGAGGGCTTCCTGAAGCCCTCGAAGGCGTCGTCTCGTATGAAGCGCTATATCCGCAAGGCTTCGCAGGCGACTGGCACGAAGGTGGCTTCGGGCGCGCTGCTCGGCGAGGAAAGCGCTGCATCGTATGCGGCGAAGCATGGTTGCCAGGTCACCCATCTGGTGGGCATGGAAGGCGGCAAGCCCGCGCTGTACGGCCAGCAGGACGACATCGTCGAGAACATCGACGAGAAGAAACTGGCTTCCAACGTGGACTTCCTTATGGAGTTGTTGAAGAATATGTAAAGCCTGTAACATGCTCTTCATGAGACGGCACCGCCCCTGGCCTATAATTTCAGGCCGCACGAGCATGAACTTGAAGTGCATTCACCGATTCACGGCGTTTGCGCTCTTATACGGCAACTAGAGAGGTTTACTATGGCTATCGAGGCATATTGCGTGAAATGCAAGGCGAAGAAGATCATGAAGGATCCCGTCGAGGGCGTCACGAAGAACGGCAAGCCCATCACGAAGGGCAAGTGCCCCGACTGCGGCACCACCATCTGCCGTATCGGCGCTGCAAAATAGCATATCGTTCGAGCAACAACCAGCAATGCCCGCCCTGCGCGGGCATTGCTGGTTTTGAAACGGCGGAAATGAATGGCATGAAAGGAAGGGAGCGTAATGGGCGGCACTCAGAAAATCGACCTGTACGAGAATTTCAAGAGCATCAACTCGATTGATGCCGAAAAGTACAAACGCTACGATGTCAAGCGCGGATTGCGCAATTCCGACGGCACCGGCGTGCTAGCTGGTTTGACGGGCATCTCCAACGTGCATGGGTATGTCATGTCCGATGGCGAGAAGCGCGCCGACGAAGGTGAGCTGCGCCTGCGTGGGTACGACCTGTACGACCTTCTGGGCGTTGATGCGAAGGATCGTCGATTCAACTACGAAGAGGTGTCCTATCTGCTGCTGATGGGCGAGCTTCCCACGGAGCAACAGCTTTCCGACTACATCGCCACCATCGATGCGCAGCGTGAGCTGCCCGATGGCTTCACGGCGTCCATGATCATGCGCAACACCCCTCCCGATATCATGAACGTGCTGGCTCGAACCATCCTGCTTTTGTACGCTTACGACGAAAACGCCGAGGATCGATCGGTTCAGCATGAGATCAGCACCGCCATCTCCCTTATCTCCCGTCTCCCCCGCATCATGGTGTTGACGTACTACGCGATCCGCGCACGCTACAACAACGAGTCCATGATCATGCACCGCTTCATCCCGGGCCAGTCCACGGCCGAGACCATCCTGTCCATGCTGCGCCCCGACAGGCAGTTCACGGCAGAGGAGGCGCGCATGCTCGACATCATGCTGTGCCTGCATGCCGAGCATGGCGGTGGCAATAACTCGTCGTTCACCACGCATGTGCTGACGTCCGCCGACACGGATCCGTACTCCACGTATGCGGCAGCCATCGGTTCGCTGAAGGGCCGCAAGCACGGCGGCGCAAATCATCAGGTTCTGGCCATGCAAAAGGAAATTAAGGAAAACGTCGTCAATTGGGAGAACGACGATGAGGTTGCGGCGTATCTCGCCAAAATCGTGAACAAGCAGGCTTACGACAAGAGCGGTCTGGTATACGGCATGGGCCATGCGGTGTACACGCTGTCCGACCCCCGCGCCGTCATCTGCAAGCGCTTCGCCGAGAAGCTGGCCATGGGCACCGAATTCGAGGCGGAATTCCGCTTGCTCGAGAAGATCGAGCGCCTGGCACCTGAGGTCATCCTCAACGAGAAGGGCACGAGGAAGGACATGTGCGCGAACGTGGACATGTACTCCGGTTTCGTGTACTCGATGCTGGGCATCCCGGAGGATCTGTTCACCCCGTTGTTCGCCTGCGCTCGCATGTCCGGTTGGGCGGCGCATCGCTTCGAGGAGATCGTTTCAGGTAAGCGCATCATCCGTCCCGCGTACAAGTCGATTTACAGCAAGAAGCGCGCATATATCCCCATGGACGAGCGATAATCGCAACGCAACGCAAAATCCCGTTAAAGCGCCCGGACTACTTCCGGGCGCTTTTGCGTTGTTTTAGGACGAGTAAGTAGGCGAAAGAGTCGAAGGTTACATAAAATTGAATCATTCAACATGCCGAAAAAAGAAAACGCCCGGGGACCCGGGCGATAGCGTTCTGGCGGAGGAAGTAGGATTCGAACCCACGGAACCTTGCGGCTCAACAGTTTTCAAGACTGCCGCCTTCAACCACTCGGCCATTCCTCCATATAGCTTGCTAGGATACCATATAATGATGCTTATGAATGACGAAGAATACATGCGCATGGCGCTCGAGGAGGCACAGCGTGCGGCGGCTATGGGAGAGGTCCCCATCGGTGCCGTGGTTGTGTACCACCCTATCGACAAAGCAACGCGTCGTCCCCTTGCGGAGCCTCGCGTGATCGCGCGGGCGTGCAACATCCGTGAGACGCAGCAAGATCCCGCCGGGCATGCGGAGTTCGTTGCCATGAAGCAGGCCGCTGCCGAGCTTGGCGTGTGGAGGCTTACGGGCTGCACGGTATACGTGACGTTGGAACCGTGCATCATGTGCGCCGGGCTCATGCATCAGGCACGCGTCGACCGCTGCGTGTTCGGCGCGCCCGATCCGAAGGCTGGCGCGTTGGGCACGCTGTATTCCATTCACGAGGACAAGCGCCTCAACCATACATTCGACGTAAAGGCCGGCGTGTTGTCGGAAGAATGCGCAACCATATTGCAGGATTTCTTCAAGGCACGTCGAAAGAAACGAACGGAGCAGCAGTGATGCAGCAAAATGAAAAGCAGAATGTTTCACGTGAAACATTAGAGGGTTCCGTAGATATGCTCGATATAGCACGCGTCGCTCAAGACGTGGAAGCCCGCGAGTTCGCGGGCATGGGTTCGCTCAAGCTGGTTGCCCCGGCGAAGGTGAACCTGTACCTGAACGTCAAGGGCGTGCGCGACGACGGATACCATGAGGTTTCCACGACGATGCATGCGCTGATGCTGCACGACGTGCTGCGCATGAAGATCATCCCAGGGACGGGCGAAGCGGTGAAGCTTACCACGCGCAGCTTTGAGGGATTGGCTCCCTTGGACGTGGACCCGCAGGACAACATCGTGGTGAAAGCCATCTTGAAGCTGGCCGAGGCGTTCGGTCGCACGCTTGGCGAAGAGGAAACGATGCGTGTGCATCTGGAAAAGCGCATCCCTGTTCAGGCCGGCTTGGGCGGTGGGTCGTCGGATGCGGCGGCAGCGCTGCTGGGCTCGGCGGTCCTGTGGGGCGAAAGCGTTCTTGATCCGCGAATCAAAGAGGTTGCCGCCCAGCTGGGTGCCGACGTGGTCTTCTTCTTGCAGGGCGGTTGCGCGCTTTACGACGGCATCGGCGAGAATTTGGTTCGCACGCTCAAGCCGATGAACGACTTCCTGGTGCTGGTGAAGCCCGAGGGCGGCGTGTCCACGGCCGAGTCGTACAAGAAGCTCGACGAAGACCCTCAGCCTATCTCGGTCGATGATGCGCAAGTGGCGGAATCGGCGGAGTATGCGATGAGCGTGCCCCTGTTGAACAACATGGCGAAGGCCAGCGAGCAGCTGAACCCGGGAATCCGCACCGTGCGCGAGTGGTTGCAAGAGCAGCCGGGCGTGTGCAACGCCATGATGTCCGGCAGCGGAGCCGCGGTGTTCGCGGTATGCGATTCCTTCGCATCGGCGGCAAAGGTTGCGACCGATGCGCAGGCGAAGGGTTGGTGGGCCCGCACCACCACGTTCGGTCCCTTCAAGGCGACGCTTACCACGAACTGCTAAACGAACTTCGCAAGGCAGCGATTTCAGCGTGGCAAAGTGGTTTATGCTGTGCTCGAACCGGATACGCCGGGCTTGCGGGAAGGCATTGATCCCGTGAGGGCATAAACTGCGATTTGCAGAGCGGTGTCATCTTCGAAGTCGTGCGAGTAAAGGCAACCTGTAGAAGGAGGAAGCCATGACAGCGGTAATCATCCTCGTTGCGATAGCCGTAGTGCTTATCGTGCTCATCATCGCGCTCTACAACAAGCTGGTGAAGCTTCGCAACATGGTGGACAACGCTTGGGCGCAGATCGATGTGCAGCTCCAAAGGCGCCTTGACCTTATCCCGAACGTGGTCGAAACCGTGAAGGGGTATGCGCAGCACGAGAGCGCCACGCTGGACGCCGTGACGCAGGCTCGCGCGGCTGTGGCGAACGCAAGCACTCCCGAGGGCCGCATGGGGGCCAACAACCACCTTACTGAGACCCTCAAAAGCTTGTTCGCGGTGGCCGAGGCCTATCCCGACCTGAAGGCGAACGCCAACTTCCAGCAGCTGCAGGCCGAGCTGTCGAACACCGAGGATAAGATCAGCTACATGCGCCAGAGCTTCAACGACACGGTCATGAAGTACAACACCGCCATCCAGACGTTCCCTGCCGTGCTCTTCGCGGGCATGATGGGATTCAAGGAGCGCCCGAGCTTCGCCGTTGAAGAAGGTGCCTCCACCGCGCCGAAGGTGACGTTCTAGCATGGTCGCAAGGTTGACGCGCATCATACCGTTGCTGCTGTTGCTGGCTTTTGCGGCCGGCGTGGTGTACGTGGTGGCGTCGTGGCGCTATTCGCCCGCGCGGGCGAAGGAGATCCTCATCAAGGCCTTCACCGCGCTGAATGTTGCGCTGGCGTCGTTTTTCGGCTTGGCAAGCTTGTATGCACTGTCGGAGAGCAACAAAGACGTGCTCGATCTGACGCTTTCGTTCATGGTGACGGCGTTGGTGGCGCTGGGAATCACGCGGATATGCCGAGCCGTGTTCCTGAAGCACAACCCCTCGTATCGGATGAAGCCGATGAAAGCGAAGCGCTTGCGTCGTTGGCCCTGGGGAAGAAGATAATCGCGAAGGCGCCCGATATAGGGCGCCTTCTTTTACAGCTGGTAATCAGAGCATGAAAAAGCCCTCGCATTTGTGAGGGCGGAAAATACGTGGCGGAGAAGTAGGGATTCGAACCCTAGATGCCCTTGTGGGGCATACTCACTTAGCAGGCGAGCACCTTCGGCCTCTCGGTCACTTCTCCACGCTATAATAGGTGCGGTTAGATATAATACCTTGACTGTCGGAAACTTGCAAGGAGCATTCTCGATGCAATACACAAGGACACCTCATTTCCCAGGCAGCCAGCGGGATGATGCGCGTTTCCGCATCGCGTGGCTGGTCACAGCCGCTTTAATGGTCGTCGCCTGCGCATGCGCATTGGCGGCTTTGCCGGGCAAGGCCTACGCGAAGTCATACACCATGCCGCAGGTGAACATCCAAGCGCAGCTGGAAACCGACGGCACGCTTCATGTGGTGGAGCAGCGCACGTTCGATTTCGACGGTTCGTTCTCCGCTGTGTGGTGGACGCTGAACCTTCTGCCCACGAATGCAGAGTTCTCCGTGAACGGTGTTCGCATGATGAGCGTCGACGGGTCCAATGACGCCGAAGGGTCCATGTCGGCGATGCCCGAGGTACCCTTCGAGCTGAAGTGGCGCGAAGAGGGCGGCCCCGGGAAAGATTCGTATTCCGTCGATAGCCCGAAGAACACTGTGTACGTATTCTTCGGATCCCAGCCTCAGCGTGTGGTCGTGGAACTTGATTACACCATCACCAACATGGCTCAGGTGTACGACGACGTCTCGGAGGTGTACTGGCAGTATCTAGGCTCTGCCTGGGCGGTTGCTTCCGAGAACGTGACGGCTACGCTTCAGCTTCCCCTCCCCCAAGGCGTCACGGTCGATCCTGGCGAGAACGTGCGCGCGTGGGGCCATGGTCCGTTGAGCGGCAACGTTTCCGTTAACGCCGATGGGTCCGTCACGTGCACGGTTCCCCGCGTCGAATCGGGCGAGTATGCGGAGATGCGCGTATGCATCCCCTCCAAGTGGCTGACGAACGTGTCGCTGAGCGCACAGCGGCTGCATGCCGGCGAGCAGCGCCTGGACACGGTCCTGAAGGAGGAGAAGGCCTGGGCGGATACGGCGAACAGCAAGCGCATGATGTCGCTGGCGTTCTCTATTGCATGCGTAGCCGTGTGCGTGGCGGCGCTGGCCTGGGCCATCGTCATGTTCTTCCGCCATGGCAAGGAGCATAAGCCGGATTTTACCGAGCAGTATTGGCGCGATGTGCCGCGCAAGGGCGTACATCCGGCCGTTATCGGCCGCCTGTGGCGCTGGAATAGGAAAAGCACCGACGACTTGACGGCAACCATCATGCATCTGGCTCAAACGGGCGCTGTCCGCATCGACTCCGGTTCGTATATGGCGCCGAAGAAGCATGGCGGCATGAAGACCGTGAACGACTTCTATATCACGAAGCTGGTAGAGGTCGACGCGGTCAGCGACCCGATCGATAAGGCTACGTTCAATCTGCTGTTCGACAGGGTGGCGGCAGGCCAGAATTCGCTGTGGTTCGGCAGCATCAAGAAGTATGGCGAAGACCATTCGGAGCAACTGGTAAACGCCGTGGAGAATTGGCAAGGCGTGCTGACCGCCGAGACGGATAAAAACGGCTTCTTCGAGGAAAAGGGCAACAATCTGCGCGGCTGGACGTGGATGATCGCTGTGGCGTTGCTAGTGATTGCTATGGTGATCTGGTTCATGACCGACAACATGCTCCCGATGATATGCGGTGTTCCGACCGTTGCAGCGCTGGCGTTCATTGGCAATAACATGACGCGACGCAGCGTTGACGGCAATAACCTGGTTGCGCATTGCAAGGCGTTGCGCAATTGGCTGCGCGATTTCAGCTCGCTGGAGGAGCGTCCGCCCACCGACGTGAAGGTGTGGGGCGAGTTCATGGTGTACGCGTACCTGTTCGGCGTGGCCAAGCAAGCCATCGAGCAGCTTCGTACGACGCAGCCCCAGCTGTTCACGGTCGACCAGACGTATGGAGACACCTATGTGCCCTGGTGGGGTTGGTACACCTCCTACGAGAGCGGCGCGAATACCGGGATGCCCGACGTGGGAAGCTTCCTTTCCTCGTCGTTTAACCAGGCTGTGAAGACCGCCAACGAGGCCATACAGGCCGAATCGAGCGGCAGCGGCAGCGGCGGCGGATTCTCTAGCGGCGGCGGTGGCGGCTTCGGCGGTGGCGGTGGCGGAGCTCGCTAGTTGCCATGAAGGAAGCTGCGGATGCGGGCTGATTGAAGACAAAGGCAAACCTGCGATAGGCAGGCGCGCGATCTGCACACCCCGCTCGCTCGCCGCTTGATTCTCGCGGTATGCTTTCAGCTTGCTTGACGCTGCCCGTCTGCTAAGATAGCGGGCGCATCGTCTAGCGGCGAATCTTGATGAAGGTGAAGCGCCGATCTGCGTCGCTCTGTGCGGCTGCAGGTCGGCGTTTTTGTGCGCTCCCGAATCCGGGTGCGGTTGAAGGCAAAGGGAAGGCTGTATGAAGAAGGAATTGCCTGCTTGGGCGTATAAGGTTGCCATCGTTGTGGCGACCATCATCTGGGGCTATAGCTTCGTGTCCATGAAGGGCGTTGTGGCGGTGCTTCCGCCAGCGTGGCTGCTGGGGTTCCGCTTCCTGTTCGCGGGCATCGTGCTGACCTCTATCCTCTGGAAGCGCGTCCGGAAGGCGTTCAGCGGCAAGATGGTGCTTGCCGGCACGGTGCTTGGCCTTGCCGACTTCCTGGCGTTCTGGACGCAAACCGTGGGCTTGGAGCATACGACACCGGGCATCAACGCGTTTCTGACGGCAACATATTGCGTGATCGTCCCCTTCCTGTGGTGGATCGTCGCCCACAGGCGCCCGACGGTGTTCAATATCGGCGCGGCCGTGCTTGCCCTGGTGGGTATTTGGCTGGTGTCAGTCCAATCGGGCGGCATGACCATGGGCTTTGGCGAGGTTATGACGCTGCTCTGCGCAGTTCTGTTTGCCGTGCATATGGTGCTGGTTTCGAAACTCTCCCGCTTCCATGACGTGCTTGCCCTGACCGCTGTGCAGTTTGTTGCCGAGGGTTGCATGGGCTTGCTGTCGGGAGCGGCGTTCGAAACGTTTCCGGGGTTCGCGGTGTTCACGCCGGACATCATCGGCCAGTTGCTGTTCCTGTCCATCTTCGCCTCCATCGTGGCGTTCGGCATTCAGAACGTGGCGCTGGCGCACATCCCTCCTGCGCAGGCATCGCTGTTCTTGAGCTTGGAATCGGTGTTCGGCGTGCTGTTCAGCGTGCTGCTGTACGGTGAGCAGCTGAGCCTGCGTTTGCTGGTCGGCTTCTCCTTGATCTTCGTGGCCATCATCATCAGCGAGACGTTCCCGTTGAAGCGCAAACAGCCCGATGAGGCCGTTGGGGAGGCTATATAAGAACAGCTTGTTACCGTTGTAATCAAGCGTGAGCAGGCATGATACAATTCGAACGTACATGACCGATCAAGGAGGGCTTACCATGGCGGAGAAGAACAACGTTGTTCTTATCGGCATGCCCGGCTCGGGTAAATCCACGCTGGGCATCGTGTTGGCGAAAATCATGACGAAGGACTTCATGGACGCCGACATCGTCATCCAGAACCAGTGCGACAAGACGCTGCAGAAGATCATCGATGCATGCGGCCCCGAGGGTTTCATCGAGGTCGAGAACGAGATTCTCAGCAAGATCGAGGCGGAGAACAGCGTTATCGCCACGGGCGGTTCCGCCGTGTACTCCGATGAGGCTATGAAGCACCTGGCCGAGATCGGCACGGTTGTGTACCTTAAAATCTCCTACGACCAGCTGGTGAACCGTCTGAGCGACCTGCAGGAGCGCGGCGTCGTGCTGAAGGGCGGCATCGGCATGAGCCTGAAGGAGCTCTACGACGAGCGTCTGCCGCTGTATGAGCACTACGCCGGCATCACGGTGGATGTGAACGACCTGTCCATCACCGCCGCGGCTCGCAAGGTTGCAGATGCGCTTGCACACGAAGGCGTGAAGTAATGTTTCACGTGAAACATTAGATGTTGAAAGGCCACCGAAAGGTGGCCTTTCTTGTGCAAGTAGATGATTAGCCGCTAGTCCACGGCAAACGCTCTCGCAGAAACAAAAAAGGCCCCGATGTTTCACGTGAAACATCGGGGCCAGCATGAGGGGCAGGCAGTTGCTATGCGGTGGCGAAACCTTGTGCAGCTGCTGCGCGGTCCTCCTGAGCGGTCTTGGCGCCCAGGCGATCGGTAAGGGAGTCAATCGGCGGCACGTCGTCATGATTCTCATGCGGAACCATGTCCTCTTCCTTGCCGCCTGCGTCGTTCAGACGCTTGAAGAAGTCCTTCGTTTCACGGACGACCACGCCGGAGAGGACGATCAAGGCGATCATGTTCGGCACGGCCATGCATGCGTTGAAGATGTCGGCGATGGTCCAAACGGCGGAAACGGTCATGTAAGGGCCGATGAACACAGCGGCGATGTAGAGCCAGCGGTAAACCTTTACGGCCTTCATGCTGCCGTTGCTGAAGTACTCAAGGCAACGCTCGCCGTAGTAGTCCCAGCCAAGGATGGTGGTGAAGCCGAACAGGGCCAGGCACGCCATGAGCACGAACGACACGACGGTGGGAGGAATGAACGGCAGGCCAGCCTGGAAAGCTGCGGTGGTGACGGCAGCGCCCTCAAGGCCGGGGACCTGGTAAGCGCCGGTCATGACCAGGGCAAGGCCGGTCATGGTGCAGACCACGATGGTGTCGAGGAACGTACCGGTCATGGACACGAGACCCTGACGCACGGGCTCCTTCGTCTGAGCGGCAGCAGCGGCGATAGGTGCAGAACCAAGGCCGGCCTCGTTGGAGAAGATACCGCGGGCGATACCCTTCTGCATGGCGATGAAGATGGCGCCGAGCATACCGCCGGCAGCAGCATCAAGGCCGAAGGCGGAACGGAAGATGACCACGAACGCGCCGGGGATCTTGTCCAGGTTGGTCAGCAGCAGGACCAGGGAGAAGCCCACGTAGAGCACTACCATGACGGGGATGACGCGCTCGGAGACGCTGGCGATACGCTTGATGCCGCCGATGACCACCAGGCCGACCAGCACGGCAACCACGATGCCGCCGATGACGGTGGCGATGGAGTAATCCATACCGAGGATGCTGATGGTGAAGGACTTCTCAGGATCGAAGAAGTTCGTGATGGCGGTGTTGATGGAATTCACCTGGGTGAAAGTACCGATGCCGAACAGGCCGACGCACATGCCGAAGAAGGCGAAGATCTTGGCCAGCCAACGCCAGCTGATCTTGGGCAGACGCTTGCCCATGCCGCGCTCGATGTAATAGAACGGGCCGCCCAGCACGTGGCCGGTGTTCTCGTCGATGCTGCGGAACTTGACGGCAAGCAGGCCCTCGGAGTACTTCGTGGCCATGCCGAACAGCGCTGCCAGCCACATCCAGAACATGGCACCAGGGCCGCCGACCACGACAGCGGTTGCAACGCCCACGATGTTACCAGTACCGATGGTTGCTGAAAGCGCGGTGCACAGCGCGCCGAAGCTGGTCACTTCGCCGGAGCCGCCCTTTTCGTTCTTGACCATGTAGCGCAAAGCGCGCGGCAGTTGACGGAACTGCAAACCGCCCAGACGAACCGTCAGCAGGATGCCTCCGAACAGGATGAGCACCATCAGCGGTACGCCCCACACAAAGTCGTCAATGGCGGTGATCACGTTATTGACGACGTCGAAAAACCCTTCCACAACTCACTCCTAACTAAAACTCTGAACCGATACAACCTCTGCGAGACCCTGAGGATGCACGGAAAGAGAGCTCAGCGAAAGCAATGGGGTTCTTGGATATGGGATTATGGAAAGGGAAAAGTTTCGGTGAACGCCGAGTTTGAGTTTCGTTCACGTTTGCGACAAGTCACTGACTTTTCTCTGTCCTTTTGCCTGAGAGTTTCAGCGAAACGGTTCGCCGCTGCAGCTTGTTGAAGCTGTTCGCGGTTAGGTCTTGCGGCCTGCGTTTCACCTTGCCCCTTCGGCACCCATGGTTGGGATTCTCCAGAGGCCCCTGCTTGCCCTGTTTCTTGCGATCCAGAACATATCAACGGGGTGACGCTATGAAATTGTGGCATGAACTTTAACAGCGGGGTAACGGCTTGTAAACACCCTAATATTTCGAACGTGTAACTTTTTGGGCAAGTGGACAAAAAAGGTCGGAATGAGACAGAACGGTTTTTAAGGCCGGGATGCGGAATGAACGCCGAGGAGATTCTTGTGCAAGAATGGTTGAACGCAATGTTGTGCTAATACCGTTGCGCATGGCTTCTTGCGAAGATGCCGGCTTGTTTGTCGAGGTGGATGTTTCTTTCTGATAAGGGTTGCACCTTCGTTTTAGGGAGTGCGCCTTGTTAACATGGTTTCGACCTGGAACGGGCGAATGATTGCTGTATCTGCTCTCACAACAAGCGGGTTCAACCCGGGCTATTCAATGCAAAGGGCTGCTTGAAGAGAGCTTCGTCCCCTTGTGAGCAGGACTGTCCCCCTTGCTTCTCAAGGGGGGTAGAACCCGGCGGATGCTGTTGTAATCGCTTTGCTCAATATTATGTTGCGCTATGAAAGGGTTAAGATGAAGTTCACGGTTGTGGCGGTTGGAAAGTTGAAGGAGCGGTTCTGGGTCGATGCGTGCGCGGAGTACCTGAAGCGCTTGCAACCTTATGCGAAAACCCAGGTACGCGAGATCGCCGACGTCGACCCGCGCAAAGCCGGCGGCGTGGACGGTGCGCGCGACAAAGAGGGCGCCGTGATCTGCGCTGAGCTGGAGAAATTTGGCGCGGACACGCATATGGTGCTGCTGGCCATCGACGGCAAGGAGCGTTCAAGCGAGGGGCTGTCGAAGCGTTTGGACAACCTGATGCTGCAAGGGAAGAGCAACTTCGCGTTCGTCATCGGCGGTTCGGATGGCGTGAGCGATGCGGTGCGCAAACGCGCCGACGAGCTGCTGTCGTTCGGGCCGATCACGCTCCCCCACAACCTAGCGCGTGTGGTGTTGCTAGAGCAGCTCTATCGCTCGCAAAAGATATCCCACGGAGAGCCGTACCACAAATAACGTTGTACGCTGTTCCAGGGCATTGCCCGGGACACTTGGGGACGTGTCGTGACACTTGGGGGACGTGTCGTTAACTGTCCGACTTTCGGATACTTGGGGGACGTGTCGTTGGGTGTCAGATTTTTGGAAAGCGCTCAGAGCTCTTTCCGGCCGAACGGCGGTCGGATATAGCTCCGTTTTTCCACCGGCGTCTTGAGTGGTAGCGGTTATCCGATTCTGTCGTCTGCCATGTGCGAAGCAAGCGTTTGCCCGCGTTTCCCGAGCTTCTTATACTGTTTCGGAACGAATTTGCCTACTAAGGAGGCGCTTCCCTATGCGGATGATCTCTTGGAATGTGAACGGTTTGCGCGCCGTTTTGAAGAAGGGCTTCGAGGATATCGTGTGCCAGTTCGACTCCGATGTCGTTGCGCTGCAGGAAACGAAGCTGCAGGCGGGTCAGGCGACGCTGGATTTGCCGCAGTATCGCGAGTTTTGGAGCTATGCGGAGAAGAAGGGCTATTCCGGTACGGCGGTGTTCACGAAGGAAGAGCCGCTGCAGGTGCTCCATGGCCTGGGCTTTCCTCACTTGGATACCGAGGGGCGCATCGTGGCGTGCGAGTTTCCCGAGTATTGGTTCGTCTGCGTCTACACGCCGAACGCGCAAAACGAGCTGGCGCGCATCGACCATCGCATGGAATGGGATGATGCGTTCCGCGATTTTTGCAAAGGGCTGGAAGAGGGCGTGCTCCCGGCAGGCGTCCCGGTGGAGCGTGCCGGTGCCGACGGCAACGTGGTGCTGCGCCCGGAGGCGGGCCGTGGCGAAGGTAAGAACGGCGCAGATGTGATTCCGGAATCAGCTCCCATGGGCGATGGCCACCTGCCCACGCAGTGGCTTCCGCTGACGCAGCCCGGTGAATCGGCACAGCCGAAACCCGTGGTCATGTGCGGCGATTTCAACGTGGCGCACAACGAGATCGACCTGAAGAACCCCGGCCCCAATCGCGGAAACGCCGGCTTTTCCGATGAGGAGCGCGAGAAGTTCACCAAGCTGCTCGATGCCGGGTTCACCGACACGTTCCGCAGCACGCACCCCGACCTTGCCGGCGCATACTCCTGGTGGAGCTACCGTTTCAACGCGCGAAAGAACAACGCCGGGTGGCGTATCGACTATTTTCTGGTCAGCGATGCCTTGGCTCCGCACATCGAAGCCGCCAGCATCTACAACGAGGTGTTCGGCAGCGACCACTGCCCCGTCGGCCTCGAACTTGAGCTGCGCTAACTCTGACGTTTCGGGGACGTAGCACTATGTGTCAAGCTTTCTCGTTGTCATACAGAATGCGACTTCCGAGAAGCTCGTAAAACCGGACGCATAGTGCTACGTCCCCTATCTGTCAGGAGCTGGTTTGCTTGCGGAAGCGGTTTCTAGCGTGCTATATCGTGCTTTCCGCAAAATCGGACACTTAGTTCTACGTCCCCATGTATCTGGGATGAGGGTTGGTGAAGCTGCTGGTGGCGCGTGGTATCATGCTAAGGTTCGAAACGAGAGGTTGCGGCAGCTGGATGTCAGGCTGTCGGGCCTGTGCTCAGTACTGCTAGAAGGAAAACAACCGTATGGATACTGCAAAGATCGAAGCCGGCGTTCGCATGATTTTGGAAGGCGTGGGCGAGAATCCCGACCGCGAGGGCCTGAAGGAGACGCCTGCGCGCGTTGCCCGCATGTACGAAGAGGTGTTCGCCGGCCTGACGGAGGACCCTGCCGTGCATTTCGCCACCACGTTCGATGAGCACTGCAGCGAAATGGTGCTGGTGCGCGACATCTACTTCTACTCCATGTGCGAGCATCACCTGGTGCCGTTCTTCGGCAAGGCCCACATCGCCTACATCCCGGCGGCAGACGGCCGTGTGTGCGGCCTGTCGAAGCTGGCGCGCCTGGTCGAAGTGTACGCGAAGCGCCCGCAGGTGCAGGAGCGTTTGACCTCGCAGATCGCCGACACCTTGGTCGAGCAGCTGAACCCGCAGGGCGTCGTGGTGGTGCTTGAGGCCGAGCACATGTGCATGAGCATGCGCGGCGTGAAGAAGCCCGGCAGCCATACCGTCACCAGCGCGGTGCGCGGCGTGTTCGCCGGCAGCACCGATGCGGCACGCGCCTCGCGCACTGAGGCCATGTCGCTCATCCTGCGCGAAACCCGATAACGCAAAAGGCTTGGTTATGGAAGCCGTTGCCGACGTGTGTCAACAGCTGTTCGGCATCGCCCCCGGGGCTATGCTGTTGGTGTGCCTGCTCGTGTTCCTGGCGGGTTACGTCGACGCCATCGCGGGCGGCGGCGGGTTGATCTCGCTGCCCGCCTATATGATCGCCGGCCTGCCCACGCATGCCGCCATCGCCACGAACAAGATGAGCTCGACCATGGGCACCACCATCGCCACTTGGCATTATGCGAAATCGGGCTACATCCAATGGAAGCTTGCGGGCGTTTGCGTGGTGCTTGCGGTTGCAGGTTCGACCATCGGCTCGAACCTGGTCCTCATCACCAGCGATGCATTCCTGCGCGTGTTCCTGCTGGCAGTCCTGCCGATCACGGCCATCTACGTGATGAGGTCGAAGAGCTTCGGCAAGCAGGATAAGGAGCCGTTTTCGCCGAAGCGCACAGCAGCGCTTTGCGCTTTGGTGGCGTTTTGCGTGGGCATATACGACGGCTTCTACGGTCCCGGAACGGGAACGTTCCTGATGCTGCTGCTCACCGGCGTGGCCCACCTGAAGCTCAAATCCGCCGCCGGCATCACGAAGGCCATCAACCTGACCACCAACGTCACGGCGCTGGTGGTGTTCTTCCTGCATGGCCAGGTGCTGCTGGTGCTCGGCTTGGTTGCAGGCGCCTTCAACATCGTTGGCAACTATTTGGGCTCCCATAGCTTTTCGAAGAACGGCGGTGCGGTCGCCCGACCCATCACCATCGTCGTCCTGGTCATCTTCTTCGCGAAGGTTATTTGGGATTTCGTCGCCTAAGCCGTGAAACTACCCGCCGCTGGCTGCGGATGTTTCACGTGAAACGTCACCTGAAAATACAAGGTGCACGACAATCGGGTACTATGGAAGCATACTGAAACGAGCGCGCCGGTCGCGCGGGTGAAAGGATTCGAACATGAAGTGCGTTATCAGCGTTCTTGGCAAGGATCGTAGCGGTATCGTCGCAGCTGTTTCTGTTGCGCTGGCCGAATGCGGCGCCAACATCGACGACATCAGCCAGACCATCCTGGGCGACATGTTCTCCATGACCATGCTGACCACGCTGGACACCGAGAAGGCTGACTTCAACGCCGTGCAGGAGAAGCTTGAAGGCGTCGCCACCGAACTGGGCGTACAGATCACCATCCAGCGTGAGGACGTTTTCCAGTTCATGTACAAGATCTAGTTCTCGAATCGGATCGTACTGCTTGCGAACAAGGGCGCAAGCCGAATCGCTAGCATACAAGCCGCCGAACGACGGCCCGGAGTCGCAGACTCCGGGCTTTTTTGCGCGCCGTTATAATAGGAAACCGTGACCCATCAGACGATCAGGGAGAAGTCGAATGACCCGAATCTATTCGTACACCCAGCCGCTCGATGCCGATATCGTCGACGCGTTCTGCCTTATGCAGAAGGGCTTCACCGATCAATTCGTGTACTACCGCAAAGACCGCCCCACCCGTTTCATGGGCTTGGGACGCTGCATCGCGCTGCCGACCCTGGACGAGGCCGAGTGCGAGCTGACGGGGCCGGCCGCCGAGCAGCCGGTGTTCTTCTCGTTCAATCGATTCGATGCGCATAACCCTGCGCCGGCAGATGAGCTGTTCCAATCGTTTCCCAATCTGCATTTCATGCTGCCCGAGGTGGTTCTCATCGAGAACGAGCAGGGCGCTTTCCTGCAGGTGAATTCCCTTGGCCCGGTGTACGCCGGCCGCGTCGAGCGTTTCGCGCGCCTTGCCCTGACGGCGCCGCATCGCACGCGACGCACGATTTCGTATCAGCTGGAGCTCGACTCGCGTTCCGCTTGGGAGCAGGCGGTGGGAAGCGGGCTTGACGCCATCAAAGGCGGCCGCGTGGAGAAGGTGGTGCTCTCGCGTCGCCTGAAGCTGCGCGCCGACGAGCCGTTCTCCTCGAAGGACCTGCTGGTGAACCTGATCGACGGCACCGCGCACGGAACCGTGCTGCTGTACCGCTACGCCGACGTGTTCTTCTGCGGCTGCACCCCCGAGCTGCTTGTACGCAAAACGGGCTGCGAGCTCGAAAGCATGTGCTTGGCCGGAACCTGCCCGGCATCGCCCGATCCCGCTGAGAACGAGCGCCTTGCGCAGGGCTTGCTGAACGACGCGAAGAACCGCGCCGAGCATGACTACGTCGTGTGCTTCATCCGGGATGTGCTGGGCCGTACGTGCTACGCGGTGGATGTCCCGAAGGAGCCGACCATCATGCCGTTGACGCGCATCCAGCATCTGATGACGCCCGCGCGCGCAAAACTGCTCGAAGGCGTCGACCTGTGGTCCATGATGGGCGATTTGCACCCCACGCCCGCGGTCTCGGGCACCCCGGTCGGCGAGGCGAAGATGCTCATCCGTCAGATTGAAACCTATAACCGCGGCTTCTTTGCCGGCGCATGCGGCTACGTCGATGCTGCCGGGGATGGCGAGTTCAGCGTGGCGCTGCGCACCGGCGTGTTCGACGGCGAGATCGGCTACGTGTACGCTGGATGCGGCATCGTCGACGGAAGCCGCGCGGCGGACGAGTACGACGAGATCGCGCTGAAGTTGAAAACCGTGCTCTCGGCATTCGACGGCGAAGTCGGCGCTGCCTCGTCCCGCGCCGCGCAAACCAGTTCGCAAACCACGGGTCAAACCGCTACGCAAACCAGCCAGCAAACCACCACGCAAATGGCGGGTCAGACCAAGGTGCAAGCTGCACCGCAGGTCAGCCCGCTGACGAGCCCGCAAACGAGCCCGCAAGTTGCGGATCAAACCGCGGGTCAAACCAGCCCGCAAACCACGATCGCAGGGGAAGGGGAAGCTCGATGACCGTCGCCGATCCGCGCGCAACCGCGCGCTTCCTGGGAGCGTTCTTCGATGAGCTCGCGAAATGGGGCGTGCAGAACGTGGTGATCAGCCCCGGGTCGCGTTCCACCCCGCTGTCCATGACTGCCTACGAGCTGTCTTGCCGCGCCCCGCAGCGTATGAGCACGTATGTGGACATCGACGAGCGCGGCGCCGCCTTCCTGGCGCTGGGCATGGCGAAGGCGTCCGGGCGTCCGGCGGCGTTGGTGTGCTCGTCGGGCACGGCTATCGCCAACTACTATCCGGCCATTCTCGAGGCGGAATCGTCGCGCGTGCCCTTGATTGTGTTGACGGCCGATCGCCCGCCGCAGCTACAAGGGCTTGGCGCTCCGCAAACCTGCGACCAATCGCACGCTTACGGCACGCACGTGCGCGCCTATCGCGGTATGCCCTTGCCTGCAGACGACGAGGCCTCGTTGCGCTTCGCCCGTCAAGCCGCCCGCGAGGCGTGCATCGCTGCGCTCGGATCGTGCGAGCTCTCGCAAAACCAAAGGGCGCAAAACCCCTCGACGGCATCCTCTGCGGCACCCTCGGCGGCAGCCAGCGCACCCCAGCGTCTCGCAGGAGCCTGCTTCGGCGGCCCGGTGCACCTGAACTTCCCGTTCGATGAGCCGCTCAAGCCCGACGTGACGCTGCCCGACCTGTTCGACGCCGGCATCCCCGGTACCGAACAGGCCGCTGCGGATAGCGCAATCCCTGCGGCAAGACCCACCCGCAACCCGCTGCTTCCCATCGGCGTCGCGCAGGTGCGCGGGGGCATGGAGGGCGCTGCCGCCGCTAAGCTTGCCAGCGAGCTGCTCGCCAACAGCGTGTTGCTGCTGGCAGGCGAAGGCTCCTGCGCCACGCATGACGAGGCGCAGCGCGTGCTTGCTTTCGCTCGCGCTTTCGCCATCCCGGTGCTTGCCGACCCTCTGTCGGGGCTGCGTTCCTTCGATGACCCGCTGGTGATCGGCAACTACGACAGCGTGTTCCAGCCTGGCGGCATATCGCCTGACGAAAACCTGAACCCGCAGGTCATCGTGCGTTTCGGCCGCTACCCCGTGTCGAAGCGCGCGACCCAGTGGGCTCGTGCGCGCGAAGATGCCGGCGTGCTGCAGGTTGTGGTCGATCCCCTGGAAACGCGCGACACCAACGCCGCCACCACGGTGTTCGTCCGCATGAAACCCGCCGACTTCGCGCAAAGCATGACGCGCGCGCTGCGCATGGAGGATGGTCCTGCGGCGGCAGGCGCCAACGACCTGTCGTTCGCCAACACGTGGCAGCGGGTGGAGGAAGCCGCCGCCAAGCGTATAGCTGCGGTGGATGCCGGCGAAGAGCCCGGTGCAGACGGCTTCGAGGGCGCCTATGTCCGCCGCGTGCTGGAGCTTGCCCCCGAAGGCTCGTGCCTGTTCGCGGCCAACTCCATGAGCGTGCGCGCCGTGGACACCTTCTACCTGAAGGGCAGCAAGCGGTTGACCGTGCTGGCGAATCGAGGTTTGAACGGCATCGACGGCACGGTGTCCACGGCCATCGGCGCCTCGCGTTGCTTCGGCCGCACCACGCTGATCACGGGCGATCTGACCATGCAGCACGACCTGAACGCCCTAGCGTTGCAGCGCGAGCTGCGCGTGCAGCGGCAGCTTGCCGACGCCGCAGACGGCGCAAGCCGCACGCCGGAGCAGGCCGCCGAGCGTAATAGCTGCGAAACAAACGCCGGCGAGCAGGGCATTACCATCGTGCTGCTGAACAACAACGGCGGCGCCATATTCGACATGCTGCCCCAGAAGTCGCAGGAAGCGTATTTCGAGCGCCTGTTCCTCACGCCTCAGGACGTGGACTTCCAGGCTGCGGTCGCCGCATTCGGCGTGCCCTACAGCAAAACGGCCACACTGGCCGAGTTCGACCGGGCATATCGCGCATCGTTGGATGTGCCGGGCATCAGCTTCATCGAGGTGCCCGTGCCCCTGCAGGGCCTGCGCGAGCGCTACGCCAAGTATTGGTAAGCGCTCGCCGCGCAACTGTCGCCGCAAGGTTGGTGCTCGGCGCGCAATCACCGCCGCAAGGCCGGTGCCTCGTGCCCGGCCTTGCGAGCTCGCAATGTTGTACACATTGCATACAACAACAAATGTAAGGGATCGAGGAGGCGCTCATGGAGATAATGCTCGAGCAGTCGGAAACCGCCTGTTTCGACGTTGATGGAGTCCGATATCGTTACCTGTACTTGAAGGAGGATCCTGCTCGCGGCCGCCGTCGCACCCCGGTGCTGTTCGTGCATGGGTTCGCGCAGAACGCGATGTCCTGGTTCCCCACAAGCCGCGCCATCTTCCTTGAGCGCGACGTGTACGGCATCGATCTCGTCGGTCACGGCGGATCGTCGGTCCCGGTCCATCCGGCGCCGTACAGCCTGCCGGCCATGGGAGAGGCGCTCCTGGCCCTCATCAAGCTGATTCCAGGGAAGCCCCTGGTGGTGGGCTATTCGATGGGTGGTCGCGTGGCGCTTTCCGCGTTGCTCGAGGCGGGTCCCGCGACCTTCGCCAAGCAAACGAGCGGCCTGCTGCTTGAAAGCGTCGGCATGGGGCCGAAAACGCAGGCGGAGCGCGATGCCGCCATCGAGCGCGATGCCGATATGGCGCGCCGCCTGCGTGAGATGCCGCTCAAGGACTTTATGACCTATTGGGAGAACCTCCCGCTGTTCGAATCGCAGAAGGCGCTGCCGAGGAAGGTTCGCGCCGCGGTGCGCGCCAACCGGCTTGCCAACGATCCCGAGGCGCTGGCCAAATGCGTGGAATGCGCCGGGCAGCATCGCATGCCCTCCTATCGCGAGACCACGGCGGCGTTGCGCGAGCTGGGCCTGCGCGGCTACCCGGCCCTCTACCTGGCTGGCGAAAAGGACGTGAAGTACAGCAAGCTTGCAGCCAACCTGCACGAGGAGGGCGTCATCAGGACGCGCATCGCGCCGAAGGTGGGGCACAACGTCCACCTGGAGGCCCCCGAGGTGTTCGCCGCCTGCGTGCACAGCCTGGCTACGCGCTAGCAGGGCATTCGCTGTCTATTTCGGTAGGCCCCTCCCAACTGCGCGACGGCCGCCTGGCGGGATTCTGCCCCCGATCATCCCACCAGGCGCCCGGCGCTCCCCAATCGCTCCGGGCTATCTTTCCGGGCCTTGCCCGATTCATGCGTTGACGTGGTACGCCTTTGCTACAATGAACTCGTTGGAAACAGCATGCACACACGCTCGAATCAACTCGAAACAGAGGCTCACCGGCTATGGACGACAAAACGCAAGGTACCGAGCAGCAAAATCGGCGACTCGATATGTCGAGGGACGAACTGGAAGCGGAAATGGGCCGCTTGCTCGGCATCTATCCCGTTGTGCGCTTTCTTGACGAAGGGGAAATCGAGGAAGAGGAGTCCTGTCTGCTGTACGGCAACGCATGCGTTTGCATGCGCGGGGTGTGCAAGGATGTTCTGCGTAACGGGGGCTCTCGAACGCACAGGGTGCTCATGGGCGATCAGGTCCATCGCGCGTCTGCCTGGTATGTGAACGTCGACGGCAAGCCGGGCGTGCTCATGTGCGCTCAGCCTGTCGACGCGGTTGCCAGAGGCATGCTTTCCGAGGAGCTGCTCTATCACGATGCGCTGTCGGGCGCTTACAACCGACGCTTCTACGAGGACAATTTGCGCAATCAGCATGTGTTCGCCGGCGTGGCCGTTTTGGACTTGGACGATTTCAAGCTGGTCAACGATACGCTGGGCCATCACGCGGGCGATGTCGCCATCAAAACGGCTGCGAGCGTGCTCAGGAGCTGCGTCCGGTCCAGCGACATGCTCGTACGCTACGGCGGCGACGAGTTCGTGCTGGTCATCCCCGGCATCTCCGCCGATGTCTTCGCGCGCAAGCTGCACGATATGGCGGATAAGCTGGCCGAAACGCCCGTTCCCGGGTACGAGAATATCAACCTCACCGTCAGCATCGGCGGTGTGCTGTCCGAGGGGCGCACCGTCGAGGAGGCGGTACGCCAGGCGGACGGCCTCATGTACAAGGCGAAGGGCCGCAAGAACTTCGTCATCACCGATTCAGACAACCTCGACCCCTACGAGTTCCATAAGCCGTTGCTGCTGGTGGTGGACGATTCCGAGATGAACCGCGTCATCTTGAGCGAGATGCTCAAGGATCAGTACGAGATCCTCGAGGCGGATTGCGGCGAAGCGGGCATCGCGTGCCTGGAACAGCACGGAAGCGGCATCTCCATCGTGCTGCTCGACATCGTCATGCCCGGCGCGGACGGCTTCGACGTGCTCTCCTGCATGTCGCGCAACGGCTGGATCGACGACATCCCCGTCATCATGATCTCCAGCGACGATTCCGACGACTCGGTGCTGCGCGCCTATGAGCTGGGCGCTTCCGACTACATCAGCCGTCCCTTCGACAAGCGTATCGTGCGCCAGCGCGTCAGCAACATCATGCGCCTGTACATCAAGCAGCGGCGCCTTTCCACTATGCTCGCGCAGCAGTTCTACGAGCGCGAGCGCGAAAGCCGCATGCTCGTCGATATCATGGGCGGGGCCATGGAGCTGCGCAACGGCGAAAGCGGGCCGCACGTGCAGCATGTGCGCAAGCTCACCGAGATGATGTTGGAGCACCTGATGCGCAAAACGGACCGCTACCACATCAGCTCGAGCGAGCGCGCCACCATCGCCGCGGCCTCGACGCTGCATGACCTGGGGAAGCTGTCCATCCCCGACAGCATCTTGAACAAGCCGGGCCGCCTGACGCCCGAGGAGTTCGAGATCATGAAGACGCACACCACCATCGGCGGCGACATGCTGGAGGGCATGGTGCAGTACCGCGACAGCGCCCTGGTGCGCGCTGCGCGCGACATCTGCCGCTGGCACCACGAGCGCTACGACGGCGGCGGATACCCCGACGGGCTGAAGGGCGAGGAGATTCCCATATCGGCGCAGGTCGTCTCGTTGGTCGACGTATACGACGCCCTCACCAGCGACCGCGTGTACAAGGAGGCGTTCTCGCACGAGAAGGCCATGCACATGATCTTGAACGGCGACTGCGGCGCCTTCAACCCGCTGCTCATCGATTGCCTCATCGATCTGCAGGACCGCATCGTCGCCGAGAAGGACGAGGAAGATCCACCCCCCCCTATTTCAATGAATGACGAGGGGCGGGAAAGCGCGGGAGCTTGATCGAAGGCGGGCGCCCCGATGACGAAAACAGTCCATCAAGGAAAGGCGAGTAGGCCATGAGCACGATCGAGAACGCATATAACCAGGTAGGAGCCGATTTCAACGACGTGATGCGTCGTTTCACCAGCGAGGCGCTCATCGTGCGCTTCTCCGAGAAGTTCCTGGAGGACCCCAGCTTCGAGCAGCTGGGCGAAGCTCTGCGGGATGGCAACGCGGACGCGGCGTTCCTTGCCTCCCACACGCTGAAGGGCATTGCGCAGAACATGGGATTCACCGGCCTGTACGAGCCGTCGAACGTGCTGACCGAGGAGCTGCGCGCCAAGCCCGCCGACCTTACGCGGGCAAAGGAGCTGTTCGCGCCCGTGGAAGCCGAGTACGGCAAGACGGCGGAGGCCCTGCGCGCCGCCTTGTAGCAAGGCGCGTAGCCTGGCTGCGCAATGGAACGAGGAAGCCCAGACGCTCCGTACGATGCGGATATCGTGCGGAGCGTGCTTATGTCGGGCGAATTCGCTACCATTGTTTCGTACACGTAAAACTTCGCGCAAACCCTTGCGTTTTCGCGTAGCAGCGGAAGGAATCACATGAGCGACATCCAGTGGCAACCTGGAAAGCAATACCGCGAGATCGTCTACGAAACGTACGAGGGCATCGCGAAGATCACTATCAACCGCCCCGCCAGGCGCAACGCCTTCACGCCCCTGACGGTCAACGAGATGTACGACGCGTTCTCCGTGGCGCGCGACGACGCCTCCGTCGGCGTCATCATCCTCACGGGCGCCAACCACGGCGGCCGTCATGAGGACGAGGCGTTCTGCAGCGGCGGCGACCAGAAGATCCGCGGCAACGGCGGTTACGTCGGCGAGGACAACATCCCCCGCCTGAACGTGCTTGACCTGCAGCGCCTGATCCGCGTGGTGCCCAAGCCCGTCATCGCCATGGTCAACGGCTACGCCATCGGCGGCGGCCACGTGCTGCACATCCTGTGCGACCTGTCCATCGCCGCGGAAACGGCGAAGTTCGGCCAGACGGGCCCGAAGGTGGGCAGCTTCGACGCCGGCTACGGCGCGGGCTACCTGGCGGCCATGGTCGGCCAGAAGAAGGCGCGCGAGATCTGGTACCTGTGCCGCCAGTATACGGCGCAGGAAGCGCTCGACATGGGCATGGTCAACAAAGTGGTGCCCTTCGAGCAGCTCGAGGAGGAGACCGTGCAGTGGGCGCGCGAGATGCTGCAGTTCAGCCCCACGGCGCTGCGCTTCATGAAGGCGTCCTTCAACGCCGCCACCGACGGCTTGGCCGGTTTGCAGCAGTTCGCCGGCGACGCCACGTTGTTGTACTACACCACCGACGAGGCGAAGGAGGGCCGCGACGCGTTCAAGGAGAAGCGCAAGCCCGACTTCTCCAAGTACCCGAAGTTCCCGTAAGTCGTTTCAGCAGTTCAAGGCAAAGGTAGGCACAGAACCCTCATGATCGGCGTATTCGAAGGCATGGTGCGGCAGAACCCGCAGCGCACATGCTTCACGTTTGTCGACAAGGAAGGGAACGTGGAAGCGTTCTCGTATAGGGAAGCCCGCATGATGGCGGCGGGCCTGGCCAGCCTGTTGCGTCGAAGGGGCGTCGAGCCGGGCGACGCCGTGGTGATCGACCTGCCGAACAACCCGGCCTTCGTCATCATGCTGCTCGCGGCCGCCTACGGCGGGTTCTCGCTCATCACCATGAACACGCGCCTGACCGACGCCGAGAAGCAGGCGCGCCTGCTCGACCTGCAGCGCTCCCGTGCCGTGACCGTTTCCTATAC